>NZ_JBEZDL010000032.1:0-55762 GCF_040648295.1 Amycolatopsis sp. NPDC049159 | reverse complement strand
GAATCGAGCCCCGGGCGGGTAGCAGGCCGTTCCTCACGCAGCCCCGTACCGACCGAATCGAGCCCCGGGCGGATAGCAGGCCGTTCCTCACGCAGCCCCGTACCGACCGAATCGAGCCCCGGGCGGATAGCAGGCCGTTCCTCACGCAGCCGCGTGCCGGCCGGATCGAACCCCGGGCGGATAGCAGGCCGTTCCCCGCGCAGCCCCGCGCCGGGTGGGTTGAGCCGCGGGCGGGCGGCCGCCCGATCTTCACCCAGACCTGCGGTGCCGACCTGGTCGAGCCGCGATCCGGCGGCGGGTCGAGCTGCACGTGACTGCGCTCCGGCTGGGTCGAGCGGGCGGGTGGTGGCCCGATCCTCGCGCAGCAGCCGGGGCGGCCAGGAGCACCGCGAGGCCGAGCGGGACATTCACCAAGAACACCGCACGCCACGACGCCGCCTGTGTGAGGAGTCCGCCCAGCAGTGATCCGGTCACCGCCGACAGGCCCATCACCGGGCCGATCGTGCCCAGGGCCTTCGCCAGCTCGTGGCCCTCGAAAGGGCGCGGATCAAGCCGATCGTCTGCGGGATCACCAGCGCCGCTGCCGCGCCCTGCACTGCCCGTGCGCCGATCAGCACGCTCGCGTCCGGGGCGATCGCGCACGCCAGCGACGCGAGCACGAAGCCCGCCACGCCGATCTTGAACACCTTGGCGCGCCCCAGGACGTCGCCGAGGCGGCCGCCCGTGATCAGGAACGCCGTGAACGGCAGCGTGTACGCCGCGCTGAACCACGGGATGTCGGCGGCCGGGCCCGGGAGCGCCGTGTGGATCCCGGGCCCGCGACCTGGACGATCGTGGCGTCGAGCAGGTTCATCGCCTCGGCGGTCAGCAGCACGGCGAGTGCGGCCCAGCGGTGACGCGTGGTGGTCGGCACGAGGTGTCCCCTTCGTTGGCCGCCACTCTGGATCGAACGCCGCCGTGCTCGACCGCGCGCTGCACGTCGACGGCCGGGCGCCGTTCACGAAGGTTGGTGACGTCCTCGGTGTCTCCACGCAGACCGTCGCGCGGCGCTACCGGCGGCTTCGCGCCGAACCGGAACTTCGCGTCGTCGGCTTGCCGGATCCGCAACGCCCCGGGCAAGCCGAGTGGATGGTCCGGCTGACCGCGACACCGCACGCCGCGCGGGACCTCGCCCGCGCGCCGCGCCGATACCGCGTGGATCAAGCTCATGTCCGGCGGTACCGAGATCTGCGTGAACGTCCAGACGCCCGCCGCGAGCGACCATTCCCTGCTGCTGCGGGACATCCCGCGCACGGCGAGCGTCACGGTCGTGTCGGCGCACCAGCTCCTGCACCGCTACTTCGATGGCCCGACCGCGTGGCTCGGCCGGGCGAACGCGCTCGACGCGGCGCTGACACCGCCGTCGCCGGGCGAAGGCAAGCCGCTGACCGGTGACGACGCCGCGTGCTGGCCGCGCTCCAGCGCGACGGGCGCGCGAGCCTCGCCGAGCTGGCCACGGCCACCGGCTGGTCGGCGGCGACCGTCGCCCGACGGCTGACCGATCTCCAGGCCGGGGGCACCGTGTTCTTCGACCTCGAGTTCGACCCCGCCCTGCTGGGCGCGACGACGCAGGCGCTGCTCTGGATGGGCGTCGCGCCGGCGCACCTCGACCACGTCGCGAAGACGCTGGCGACGCACCCGGAACTCGCCCTCGTCGCCGCGACGACCGGCCCGGCCAACCTGGTCGCGCTCGCCCTCTGCCCGGACGCGGCCGCGTTGCACCACTACCTGACCCACCGGCTGGGTGCGCTCGACGCGATCCGGACGCTGGAGACCGCGCCCGTGCTGCGGACGATCAAGGCCGCCGCGTCCCGCTGAAGTTCACTCCGGTTTCCGCGCCAGCACCCTCCCCTGCGGCACCCGCGCCGCCGGATCGCGCAGCACCTGCGTGACGACCTCGAACCCGGCGTCGGTCACCAGCCCGCAGACCCGCTCCACCGGCAGCCAGTAGATGTCGAGCGAAAACCCGTCGTGGCCGTAGCCGTCGCTGCGGTGGTGCCGCCGGTCGCCGACGTGGAAGCCCAGCTGCAGGTAGCCGCCCGGGCGCAGCACCCGGAACAGCTCGGCGCACACCGCAGGCAGCCGCGACGGCGGGGTGTGGATGATCGAATACCACGCCACCGCGCCGGCGAGACCGCCGTCCGGCAGGTCCAGCGCGAGCAGCGATCCCTCGGAAAACCGCAGGTCAGGGTGTTCACGACGGGCGACGGCGAGCATCTCCGGCGACAAGTCGACACCGACGGCGTCCAGGCCGGCTTCGGCCAGGAACGCCGTCACGCGACCCGTGCCGCAGCCGAGATCGGCGACCGGGCCGCCGCGGACGAGGTCGGCGAACGCCGTGAACAGCGCGCGGTCCTGGACGTCTTCGGCGAGCGGGGGCACGAAGCTGTCGTAACTCTCGGCCACGATCGCGTACGTGGCCCGGGTGGGGTCGAGGAACTGGTCGTCGGTCACGCTGCGGACCGTACCGGCGGGCACCGACATTTTCCGGCGACCGTCCTAAGTGGACTTCACCTCGGCGAGGTGGTCGAGCATGCTGCGGACGGCCTCGAACTCGCGGACCTCCTGGCGGCAGTCCTGGCACGCCGCCAGGTGCCGCTCCACGCGCGCCGCCTCGGCGGTCTCGAGCAACCCCAGGCTGTAGGCCCCGAGGTCGGTCCGGTCGTACCGGCCCATCGATCGCGTCTCCGTTTCCGCGTCCCGCGAAGGAACACCCGCACTACCGGACGTCTCCAGGGTCCTGGCCGGGACGCGCCATCGGCGAGGTTCCCTCGTTTTCCACCCGATCGGCGGACAACTACCGGCGGCGGACGGTCCGTGTGAGTGACAAAAGCGGTCACGGTACCCACCGGTCACGACACGGAAAGCATTTGTGCGCGGAACTTCGGCGATTCCGCGTCATGGGTCCCCGGCTGCGTCGTCCGACCTGCGTCGGACCGGGATTTTCCGGCTTCGACCTGAAGAAGCAGGGCGATCCGAAACGAGGAGAGCGATGACCGTACGGAGCCACCGGGCGGACGACGTCGTGGACGAGGTCGGGGTGTGGCTGGCCGGGGAGTTCGCGGGGCGGCTCCCCGCCTCGGAGATCGACCGCGTCGTCAAGGTGACGCGGGTCGACCTCGAAGGGAGCATCGCGCCGGAGGAGCTCGGGGAGATGCTCCACCGGCTGGGCCGCGCCCGGCTGCAGCGCATCCTGCAGTTCGCGCCGGCCGCACGGGTGCGGATCCCGCAAGCGCGGTGACGAGGAACGGCCGGGCACCGTCCCGGCCACTCCCGCGCTCGAACCCACGCACGGCCACGACCTCCGAAACCGCGTGATCCCGCGGTGAAGTACCGCCTCGCCGACCGGATCCGGGGCCACGTCCCGGCGGACGTTCGCGCAGACCCGTTGCCCGGATCGCCGGGTTTCTTGACTGGACTAGACCAATCTGCTCTAGTGACCGGTGTCACCCTCGTCTCGGCCGGATGAGCACAACCCCCTCCGACACCGGGCGCCCCCGCGTCCGGACTCCGTCGTGGCCGAAGGAGTGAGCCAGTCTTGAGAAGACGTCTTGTCGCGGTCCTGTCAGCATTCGCCGCCGCCGCCGCGCTCGTGCTCGGCGTGCCCGCCGCCACCGGCCAGGCCCCGCGGGCCGCGGCCGCCGCCTGCAGCGGGCCCAACTGGGTCGCGGGCCAGTGGTACGACGTGGGCGCGGTCGTCAAGTACACCAACGGCAGCTACTACCGCGCCAAGAACGCGAATCCGGGCTACGACCCGATCATCAGCACCTGGTACTGGGAGCCCTACAGCTGTGACGGTGGGGGCGGCACGACCTGCACCGCGCCCAACTGGGTCGCCGGCCAGTGGTACGACGTCGGCGCGGTCGTCAAGTACACCAACGGCGGCTACTACCGCGCCAAGAACGCCAACCCGGGCTACGACCCCGTCATCAGCACCTGGTACTGGGAACCGTACGACTGCGGCGGCGGCACGAACCCGGGCAACCCCGGCTCGTTCGTCGTCAGCGAGGCCCAGTTCAACCAGATCTTCCCCGGCCGCAACAGCTTCTACAGCTACAGCGGCCTGACCGCGGCCCTGTCGGCCTACCCCGGCTTCGCGAACACGGGCAGCGACACCGTGAAGAAGCAGGAAGCGGCCGCGTTCCTCGCGAACGTCAACCACGAGACCGGCGGCCTCGTCTACATCGTCGAGCAGAACACGGCCAACTACCCGCACTACTGCGACTACGGCCAGTCCTACGGCTGCCCCGCGGGCCAGGCGGCGTACTACGGGCGCGGCCCGATCCAGCTGAGCTGGAACTTCAACTACAAGGCCGCGGGTGACGCGCTCGGCATCGACCTGCTCGGCAACCCCTGGCAGGTCGAGCAGAACTCGGCCGTCGCGTGGAAGACCGGGCTCTGGTACTGGAACACCCAGAGCGGCCCCGGCACGATGACCCCGCACAACGCGATGGTCAACGGCCGCGGCTTCGGCGAAACGATCCGCAGCATCAACGGCTCGATCGAGTGCAACGGCGGCAACCCCGCCCAGGTCGAGAGCCGGGTCTCGAAGTACCGCCAGATCGCTTCCGTCCTCGGCGTCGACCCCGGCGCGAACCTCTACTGCTGATCCGGGACGCGGACGGCTCGCTCGCTCAGCGGGCGAGCCGTTCGCCGATCAGCCGGATGACCGCCGCGGCGTGGTCGTTGAGGTAGAAGTGCCCGCCCGGGTACGCGTGCAGCTCGAACCCGCCGGACGTGCGCTCCGCCCACTGCCGCGCCTCGGCCTCGGTGACCTTCGGGTCGCGGTCGCCGATCAGGGCGACGACCGGGCAGCCCACGTCCGGGCCCGGGCGGTAGCGGTAGAGCTCCGCGGCCTTGTAGTCGCTGCGCAGCGCGGGCAGCACCATGCGGAGGATCTCGTCGTCCTCCAGCACCCGCGAATCGGTGCCGCTGAGCCGTTTGACCTCGGCCAGCAGTTCGTCGTCGGCCTTCTCGTGCACCCGCTCGTCGCGGAACGCCGAAGGCGCGCGCCGCCCGGAGACGAACAGCGCGAGCAGCCGCGTGCCGCGCTCCTCGAGCCGCCGCGCCACCTCGAACGCCAGGCTCGCGCCCATGCTGTGGCCGAAGAACGCGACCGGCCCGGTGAGCTCCGGCGCGAGCACGTCCACCAGCTGGTCGGCGAGCACGAACAGGTCGTCCACCGGCGGTTCGGCGTAGCGGTCCTGGCGGCCGGGGTACTGCACGGCCAGCACCTCCACCGACGGCGCCAGCGCGGCCGACACGGGGTGGAAGTAGCTCGCCGAGCCCCCGGCGTGCGGGAAGCACACCAGCCGCGCCGGCGCGGTCGGCGCCGGGTGGAAGCGCCGGATCCACTCCGCGGCCTCGAGGGAAATGCTCATGCTCGCCAATCTGGCAGGCGCCCCGCCCCGCGTCGACCCCTAACGGGCGGATTCTGGGGTCGGCGGGCCCCGGTGTGCGGACCGGGACCCGCCGGTTCTTCCCTCCCTCCTCAGGAGCGCCTCGGCGGGGACGTCACCCGGCCCGCCACAGGGCGGGGACGTTCGGGGGTTCCCAGCCCGGCTGGGCCGTGTGCCCCTGCAGGCACACGTATCCCCCGCCGCCGTAGGTGACCCGGGCACCCGCCGCGTAGGTGGTGCCCACCGCCCAGGAGGTGCCCCCGGGCGGCGTGGAGGTGGTCGGCCCGCTCGTCGGCGTCGTCGTGGACGTCGGCCGGGTCGGGGTGCCGGTCTGCGGCACGTTCAGCACGAAGTCGAACGCGGCCTCCTTCGCGGAGCCGTTGTCGCGCACGGTCATCAGCAGCCGCGCGTCGAAGATCGTGTCGGTGTTGTTGCGCGGCTCGTTGGGGAAGTAGAGCTGCGTGGTCAGGATCGGCCGGCCGGGGGCCTGCACCTTGACGTGGATGTGCCGCGTCCGGCCCGGGTAGAGGCCGGGCACGATCGTGGAGAGCGTGAACGCGCCCTGGGCGTTGGTGTACTGGTGGCCGCGGAACGTGTAGCCGGTGTTGTCGTAGGCGCCGTTGACGTCGGCCTGCCAGAAGTCCAGCAGCGCGCGGTTCACCGGCTGGCACGCGAGGCCGAAGACGTACCCGGTGACGGTGAGCCGGGTGCCCTGGGTGCCGGGCGTGACGAGGTTGGTCCGCTCGGGTGAGTTCGGCTTGAAGTAGGGGCCTTCGGTCTGCTCGATCGTCGGCTCGTCGCCGTCGTGGCACTCGGGGGTCAGCGCCGGGGCGGTGCCGGTGGCGACGGTGGTGCGGGCGAGCGCGGGGCCGCCGATCAGCGCGACCGGCGCGGCGACACCCGCCGCGAGCGCGGCCTTGAGCACCGTCTTGCGGCTGAGCTTGTTCTCTTCGTCCATGCCTTGCTCCTCGTGGGGGCGTCGGGGGATCCCCTCGAACGTAGGCAGCGCACCGGGCGGGCGACGATGGACTGGACCGGTCAGTCGTGGTGAATCTCCCCGACGCGGCGGAAGTCGCCGGGGCTGAGCCCGGTCTCGCGGCGGAAGAACCGGCAGAAGTAGGCCGGGTCGGCGAACCCGACGCGGCTCGCGACCTGGCGGACGGTCAGGTCCGTCCGGAGCAGGAACCGCTGGGCCTCCCGCGTCCGGGCCTCGCGCAGCAGCTGCGCGGCGGTGCGGCCGGTCGCCGCCTTCACCGCTTCGGTGAGGTGACCGGGGGTGACGCCGATGCGTTCGGCGTGCGCGGTCACCGACCACAGCCCGAGCTCGGTGCGGGCGGCGAGCCGGGCGAACTCCGCGGCCACCGCCCCGGCGGGCGCGGGCGGCGCTTCCGGCGTCCCCGGCAGCCGTCCCGCGCGCACGACGAGGACGTGCAGCAGCGCCCGCAGCACCGACTCGGCGTCGTCGCCACCGCGGCGGTATTCGTCCTCCAGATCGGCGATGAGCCGCGTGACGCCGGCGTTCGCGCGGGCGTCCAGCCCCAGCCACGGCCGTGCGCTGAGGCGTCGCAGCAGCTCGCGGTCGGCCGGGTAGTCGAGGAGGAAGTCGTCGGTGAACACGACGACGTGGCCGGTCAGGCCGCGGACGTCCGCCCACTGGTGCACCTGCCCCGGGGCGATGAAGCCGAGGTGCGGCGGCCGCAGCGGCCAGCGCGCCAGCTCGACGACGTGCGTCCCGGTGCCGCCGGTGACGTGGACGAGCTCGTGGAAGGTGTGCCGGTGCGGGAAATCCGCACGCGCCAGCGGCCCGATCGAATCGAACGTGCCGACGGCGATCGGCGGCGCGTTCGGGGCCGGCACCTCCAGCCGGTGCATCGGCAGTTCGCCGGCCCGCGGCGGCGGGCAGGGCGTCCCCGGCGGAACGGTGGTACCGCGCATGGCGGAAAAGTCTAGACCAATTACCGGGCGTTTCGTCCGGTTGTGCCCCGATGATCGCAATCCGAACGTCGTAGTCCGGACACGAAAACGGGGCCGGTCCACAGTGGACCGGCCCCGTTCACGGGTCTTGCTTACGCGCGGCTGCGACGCCGGTTCACCAGCAGCATCAGCGCGCCGCCGCCCAGCAGCAGGCCGCCCACGCCGAACGGAACCGCGGCGTCGACACCGGTGTTGGCCAGGTCGCCGCCACCGGACTGCGCGCCACCCGGGGTGGTGGTCGGCGCGGTGCTGGTGGCCGGGGCGCCCGCCTCGGTCCAGGTCGCGGCCGCCTTCGCGGTCACCTGGGTCTTCTCCGAGTCGGCGACGATCAGCGACTGCGCCGGCTTCTTGGCGTAGTTGTCGGCGACGAACAGGCGGCCGGTGTCCAGCTCGCCGGTGACCTTGAGCGAGAACGAGCCGTTGCCCGGCTTCGCCTCGGCCGGGACGTCGACGAACAGCTTGCTGCCGTCCTTGACGTCCGCGGTCTTCAGCTCCTTGCCGTCGGCGTCGGTGACCTTGACGCCCTCGGGCAGCTCGGTGGTGAGCGACGTGATGTCACCGGACGTGGCGACCTCGAACGGGCCGATCTTGGTGCCGGCCTTGCCCTCGGTCTTCGGCGACGCGATGTTCAGCGCCGGCTTCGGCTGCTCGCCGATGCCCTTGTTCTCGTCACCGGTCAGGTAGCTGTACAGCGACGCGACGTCGGCGTTGGCCTCGGCCGGGTTGTCCTCGGCCAGCGGCTTCGTGAGGTTCAGGTTCACGCCGTCGCTGAAGTGCCACACGGCGGCCTGCGTCGCGGCGATGGCCTCGCGCTCGGAGATGCCGTCGTTGACCTTGACGCCGGACTTCGCCAGCGCGCTGCCCAGCGCGTCGAGCGCGACACCCGGGTAGCCGTGGTGCAGCACCCAGTTGATCTTCGCGCTGTTCTTCTCGAAGGGCGAGTTCGCGGCGGGGTACTTGTTCCACGGGCGCTCGACCATGTCGACGTCGGTGCGCATGCCGACGGTGATCTGCACGCAGTAGAGCTTCAGCGTGCTGCCGTCGGTCAGCTTCAGCGAGAACAGCTTGGTGATGTAGTCACCACCGCCGTCGAGGTTCAGCCGGTAGCCGACGGTGCCGGCGTTTTCGCTGACCCGGCCGCGCGCCGCGCCGTCGTCCGCGAGGGCCGACGGGGCGCCGACCATGACCGCGGCGGCCGCGGCGAGAACCGCGATCCCGCCACGCACGAGAGTGGACCTGACCTGCATAAATCTCCTATCCGAGCCCGAACCACGACGTGGGGACCGCGCAGATGAGCAGCGTCGATCGCGGCGGTCACCGATTCGGGTGAGTGATCACCCGGTCAAGCGAATCCGGAGCTTACACAGACACCACAAGTGCTACGCAGGGTGCCCCCTCAAACACGAATGTGTCCGAATAGCCGCAGAAATCCTCTTGAAAAAGGCGCACGGCACTGTTCTTTCCGGACGGAGCGGCGTCGCCTCCGGCGAATCATCGCCGGGGCGCTGTCAAGCCGGTCTGCGCAACCCGGAAGCCATCCTCCCGATGACGGACGTGTACTCCGCCTTCAGCTGTGGTTTGTCCACATCGGACGCCTCGGCCAGCGCCATCCCGGCCGTGCCGAGCATGCCGAACACCAGCCGGGTCGTCGTCTCCAGCGGCTGCTCGTCGAAGTCGCCGCCGTCCACCAGCGCCTTGATCAGCTGCTCGACGAGGCCGTAGGCGAACTGCGCTTCGGCCGCCTGCCAGCGCACCCAGCCGAGGGCGATCGGCGCTTCCTGCCAGACGAGCCGGCCGTACACCGGGTCGCAGCAGCGGTCGAGGAACGCGTCGAGCGCCGCGAAGGCCGCCGCCCACGGGTCCGCAGCGCGGGCGGCCGCGCTCGCGGACAGTTCCATCGCCTCGGTTTCCAGCTGCTCGAACACGGCCTCGAAGAGCGCCGTCTTGTTCGCGAAGTGGTGGTAGATCGCGCCGCGCGTCGCCTGGATGTCGGCGGCGATGTCCTCCAGCGCGGTGCCGCTGAAGCCGTGCTCGCCGAACCGGCGGGTGGCCGCCACCAGCAGGGCGGCCCGGGTGGCCTCGGAGTACTGCTCCCGCCGGCTCTTGACGGTCGACATGCGCAGAGCATACGACATACACTGCGTATGTCACCGACACGGCGTAGGTCTCTCTGGGGGTTTGCTGATGACGAACACCGACGAGCTGCTGTTCAACCCGTTCGCACCGGGGTTCTTCGAAGACCCGTACGCGCAGTACCGGCTGCTGCGCGACGAGGACCCGGTGCAGAGCCACCCGCTGGGCTTCTGGTTCGTCTCGCGCTACGAAGACGTCTCGGCGCTGCTGCGCGCGGGGCTGTCGGTGGAGATCGAGAACCTGGCCGCGGGCCCGTTCCTCGACCAGCAGGCCGCGCTGACCCCGGACGCGAACCCCGGCGCGCTGAACCTGTCGATGCTCGACCGCGACCCGCCCGACCACACCCGCCTCCGGTCCCTGGTGACGAAGGTGTTCACCCGCCGGGCCGTCGCGGCGTTGGAACCGCAGATCGTCTCGCTCGTCGACGCCTCGTTGGACCGGATGGCGGAGAAGGGCACGTCGGACCTGGTCGAGGAACTGGCGTTCCCGCTGCCGTTCGCGGTGATCTCGACGATGCTCGGCATGCCGCCGACCGACCACGCGCGCATCCGCGAGCTGAGCGGAACCCTGGTGCGCTCGCTGGAGATCGTGGCGGACGAGGAAACGGCCCGGGCGATCGCGTCGGCGGACGCCGAGCTGTCGGCGATCACCCGTTCGGTGATCGAGTGGAAGCGCAACCACCCGGCGGACGACCTGCTGACGGCGTTGATCGCAGCGGAACACGACGGCCAGGTCCTGGACGGCGACGAGCTGGTGGCCCAGGTGGTGCTGCTGTACGTGGCGGGCCACGAGACGACGGTCAACCTGATCGCCAACGGGGTGAACGCGTTGCTGCGGAACCCGGATCAGCTGGCTTTGCTGCGCTCTCGGCCGGAGTTGGCGTCGAACGCGGTGGAGGAGTTCTTGCGGTACGACTCGCCGGTGCAGCAGACGCGGCGGATCACGACTTCGCCGTATTCGGTGGCGGGGAAGGAAATCCCGGCGGGGACATTTGTGCTGGCTTGCTTGGCCTCGGCTAACCGGGACGAACGGTTCTTCGGGCCGGACGCTGACGAGTTGCGGTTGGACCGCCCGGAGGCCCGCCACCAGGTTTCGTTCGGCGCGGGGCCCCACCACTGTCTGGGTGCGGCTTTGGCCCGGCTGGAAGGTCAGGTGGCGATCAGCCGCCTGGTGCAGCGGTTCCCGGACCTGGGGTTCGCGGGGCAGCTGGAGTGGAACGGGCGGATCAACCTGCGGGGGCCGGCGAAGTTCCCGGTGACCGTTCGAGGTTGAGCCTCACGCCGAAGTTCTTGCCCCGCGGCAGGAGGGTGGGTCCGAACCGGTCGGTGCACACCCCGCACACCCCGCCGAATCAGTTGTCGGCCCGATCGAGTGCGTCCGGATTATCGGGGTCGTCGAACCAATAGCCGTTCTCCCCGAGGTAGCGGAACTGGACGGCGGCGTCGGGGGCGACTTCGACGGTGGCGGTGCGGCGGCCGGTGGTGTGGGGTTGCAAGTGGTGCCGCCCGGGAGTCCAGCCGTTGAACGATCCCACGACGCTGACGCGACCCGGAGGCTCGTCGGTGGGCAAGTTGAAGACGAGGCGCTTCGCGCCGTTTCCGTCACGGCCTTGGCAAATCTTGATCACTCGGCGGAAGCCTCTCGGGATGTCCATTCGGAACAGTGCACTCGACGCTGAGCGCGTCCATGATGCCACTCGGACGCCGCGTATTTCACCCTCGCCGACGCGACCTTCACCCCATCGATGGGTCGCCGACACAACGCACAACGGCGGCTCGGGACGGCAAGCTGGCTGCCGGAGCACCCGGCTGTGCGGGGTGAGTACGGGCGCGCCGGGTAGCCCGATCGAGTGGGCGCTGCCGACCGGCGTTCCGGACGTCACGGTGGACGGGGTCGCGCGTGCGGTGGAGTGAAAGCGCATTGGAGAACTGGCGAGTCTTGGCTGTGGCCGGCGCGGACCTCACGCGCTTGGCGGGTACCCGCCGGCGTCCAGGCTGGTCGGATCGACGGACAGCGCCAGCCAGTTCAGAGCTTCGGCGACGCTGCGGTGAACGGGCAGAACGTGCTGCAGCCCCAGCGCGGTGATCGGCCGCACCAGCGCTCGTGGTCGCCCGGCCACGGCGAACGGCACCTGAGCCACGGCCGCGTCGGCGGTGGCGTCGATCAAGATCGTCAGGATGCGTGCGGCGCAGAACTGGACCGCCGAGGTGTCGCAGACGAGCGCCGGTGGTTGGCGGCGTAGTTCCCCGGCCAGCAACGCGGAGAGCTGAGCGGTGACGGACAAGTCGAGCTCGCCCGCTGCGATGACCACGCTCGCTTCGCCGGTCCGGCCCACTGACAACGTCGCCGGCGGGCGGCGACGTGGATCCCGCGGCCGCGGCACGGACATCGACGGCATGACCATGGCCTCCTCACCTCTTGTGAGACCGCACTACCGCGCCACCCGGTTCAACCCCACCACCGGGTCGCCGGGCCGGCGATTTGCACCACAACATCGACGGTACCGCCGTCGAGCAGCCGCTGCAGCATCGCCGCGGTCTCTTCTCGTACAACGGAACACGACGACCGCGAATGCCTGCGGTCGCACCGTCGGAGCCAGTCGTCGCATTCCGCGGCAAACGTACTCAAATTTCTTTCCAGGGCCGTACTCCCCGCATGCAGGAGTAGCCGATCGTGTGGTTTCGGCGGCGAGGAGGTAACGAACCCACACGGTTGTCCGAGCACCCGAAAGAAATCTGTCCGCCGGAGGTCCTCCGGCACGGGGAATTGAGGGTGATCACCTGGCACCTGCCGCCGGCCGAACACACCGTCCCGGTCACGGCTCGTTTCGCCTTCCCCGACGTCACCCCGTTTCCTCGCCCAGTGGGGCTCACCGTAGCCGCGCTACCAGCGACAGCCATTTCTCCGCGTCGGCCCGGTCGGCGTGGATCGGCAGGATGCGGTCGAGGCGCAGGAGCTTGATCGGGCGGACCACGGCGCGCTGGTGGGCGATGACCGCGCAAGCGAGTCCGCGGGCGTCGGCGCTGGTGACGGTGTCGACCAGGACCGACAGGGCGCCGGCGGAGCAGAACCCCACGGCGGCGAGGTCGATGATGAGCGCGGCGGGGCGCAGCGTCAGTTCGTCGTCCAGCCTTTCCCGCAGTTGCGCCGTGTTCGACAGGTCGAGGTCGCCGATGACGGCGACGGTGGCCGCGTCGGCAGTCGTGGTTACGGCGAACCGGGTCTGGACGGAAAGTCCGAGTTCGAAGTGACTGCGGGGTCCGGCGGTGGAGGGCATGCGGTGGCCTCCTCGTCGACGCGGGAGGGCCGGGCATGCCGGGCCTCCCCGCAGTGCCGGGCCGGAAGAACCAAGCCGAAACCGCCGCGCCGGAATGGGCGCGGCGGTTTCGGCTTGGGGCGATCAGTCGCCCTTCCTTGTACACCAAGGGCGGCTCGGCAGGCGGACTCAGTTGTCCTGGCTGGTGCCGCCGTCGGTGACGCCGCCCGAGGCGCAGTTGTACGGCGACTCGCCGCTGGCCTCGGTCTCGCCCGGCGACAGGACCGGCACGCCGATCCCGTCCAGCGAGTCGCGGACCGGCACCTGGACGCCGAGCACGTTGACGTCGTTGCCGCAGAAGCCGACCGTGCCGTTGACGTTGTGCAGCACGTCGGTGTTGTTCAGGTTGACCACGCCGACCTGACCGGTGTAGTCGTAGCCGTGGTGGTGCCCGTCCTCGTCCGGCGTTCCGGCGGCCGCGATCCCGCCGGTCACGAATGCGCCGGCCGCCATGGCGGCCGCGATGAAACCGATCTTCTTCAGCATGGGTGACTCCCTCGATTGATGGTGAGACTGCGGCGACGGCAATGAAGGTGTGTTCCGCCTCGGTGGGGAGAACGTACTGATGCCGTGCTATTCATTCCAGCCGGTTTCGCCGATCGTGTGGGGTGCGCGAGCCCCTGACCGGGGTTCGCGTAACTCGAATGGGTACCTACCCGACGTCCGGAGATATTCACGCCAGGGCGTTCGGCGAATCGGCCGGCTGAATGGGCCGGCCGCCGGATATTCAGGCCAGGTGCGTCGGGAAATCCGGATCCCCATTACGCACTGTGGCTCGTCCCCGCTCGAACCCCTTTTCACTTCACGCGTTAGGGCTTGATTTTCGCGCGCCCACCGTGCCACTGCGTCACAAAACCCCTTTTCCGGTCCTTCGAACGAGAAACCCGTTGGCCGTTCCTACGCTGCGACGTGGGCACCCGCCCCTGTTGTCAGCCGGAACCCGTCCGCGGTACCCGGCTAGGGAGTCGTTCGTGATGGATTACGCAGTGCTCGTGGCGTCCGCGGTGTGTTACGCCGCGGGGATCGTCGCCCAGAGCGTCGCTGCCCACCGGGCCGAGCACCGGCCGGGCACCGGGCTGGGGTTGCTCGCCCGGCTGGCTGCCGACCGGCTGTACCTCCTCGGCTTCGCCGGGCAAGCCGGGGGCTTCGCATTGGCGTTCTTCGCGCGCGCGTCGTTGCCGCTGTACCTCGTCCAAACCGCGTCGTCCTCGGCGATCGGCCTGGCCACGGTGTTCGGGGTCGCGGTCCTGGGCTGGCGGATCCGCGCCGGAGAGGTCGCGACGCTGGTGCTGCTGGCGACCGGGCTCGTGGTGCTCGCGGGGTCGTCGGCGACCTCGGTGGCCGACGACCTCCGGCCCGCCGGCACCGCGACGCTCGCCGTCGTCGTGCTCGGGACCGGGCTGGCCATGATCCCGGCCGGCCGGACGGGCGCGTTCCTGCCGGCCGCGGTGCTGTCCGGAGTGGCGTTCGCCGTCGTCGCGGTCGCGAGCCGCTCGCTCGCCCACCTCGATCTCGTTGCCGTGCCGGGTAATCCGCTGACCTGGCTGATGCTGGCCGCGGCCGTGCTCGGCCAGGCGTCGATGGCCGTCGCGCTGCAGCGCGGGCCGGCGGCGGCCGTCGTGGCCACCGCGGATGCCACCACCCTCGTGCTGGCGTCGGTCACCGGCATCACCGTGCTCGGCGACCACGTCCTCGGCGGACACGGCCCCTGGGTCGCCTTCGGGCTCGCCGTGGTGGTGTGCGGTGTCCTCCTGCTCGGCGCGCAGTCGCGCACCGGCGCGAACCGGCTCGCCCGGGAGGCCGCGTGACCCCGCGGCCGCTCGCGAGCGTGTCGGTCGACCTCGACAACCTCTGGGCCTACCTGAAAACCCACGGCGACCCGAGCTGGCGGGACCACCCCAGCTTTCTCCCCGCCGCGGTCCCCCGGCTGCTGGAGATCTTCGGCGAGCACCGGCTCACGACGACGGTGTTCGCGGTGGGCGCCGACGTCGTCCGCGAGGACGGTGCCGAGGCGGTCGCCGGGATCGCCGCGGCGGGGCACGAGGTCGCCAACCACTCGTTCGGTCACGAACCCTGGCTGCACCGCTATTCCCGCGACCGGCTCGAGGACGAGCTGAGCCGGACCGAGGAAGCGATCGTCGCCGCCGGAGCGCCGCGGCCCCACGGCTTCCGCGGTCCTGGCTACAGCGTCACGCGCGACTTGATCGAGCTGCTCGCCGAACGGGGTTACGCCTACGACGCCAGCACCCTGCCGACGTGGATCGGTCCGCTGGCCCGCGCCTACCACAACCGCACCGCACCGCGCGGAGCCGCGAACGAGCTGTTCGGCGGCTTTTCCCGCGTAGCGGCACCGGTGCACGCCTACCGCTGGCGCACGTGCGACCGCAGCGCCCTCGTGGAGGTGCCGGTGACGACGATGCCCTTGCTGCGCACGCCGATCCACTGCTCCTACCTCGTGCAGCTGCACGAGTTTTCCCCGAGGGTGGCGCGCGGCTACTTCCGGGCGGCGCTGAGGTTGTGCCTCGCCCGGGGAGTCGCCCCTTCCCTGCTGGTGCACCCGACCGACGTCCTCGGTGGCGCCGAAGCGCCCGGCATGGAGTTCTTCCCCGGTATGGCGGCGTCGGCCGGCCGGAAAGCGGCGTGGCTGGGCTGGGTGCTTTCCGCGCTGCGCGAGCACTTCGACGTCGTCGGCACCGGCGAATACGTCCGCCGCGCGGACGTGCGGCGGACCCGTCCCGTCACGCGGCTGGACGACGGGCGGTGACCGCGTTCGCCGTAGTCGTCCCGGCCCGCACCGGGACGCGGGCGGTCACCCTGCTGCGGGTCCTCGCGTGCGCCACCGTCGGGCTGGCGCCGGTCGAGGGGTACCTCACGGCCGTGCAGGGCCAGCTCGGCAAGCTCGCACCCGCCCTGCTCACGGCGACCTGGCTCGCCGTGCGGGTCCGTGAGCGGCGCTTCCCCCCGCCGACGCCACTGCACGCGGTGCTCGCGTCGCTCGCCGTGGTGCTGGCGGCGACGGCGGCGCTGCACTCCAGCGGCCCGTTCACCGCGGAGTACACCGTGCGGTGGCTGCCGTTCCTGGTGGTCACGGCGGTGCTGGCCGACGTCGCGAGCCACGAGGTGCCGATCCGGTGGCTGCTGCTGGCCGCGGCCGCGGGCGCGACGGTCGCCGGTACGGGCGCCCTGTACAGCCTCGTCGTCGAGGGCCAGGCCCGCGCGAGCGGCCCGCAACCGGACCCGAACGACCTGGCCTACTTCCTCGTCGCCGCGCTTCCCCTGCTCGCGGCCCTGGATCGACGGCGCTGGAGCGTGCCCTTGGCCGCGACCGGAGTCGTCCTGGTCGTGGGCGCGGCGGCGACGTTCTCGCGCGGGGGTGCGCTGGGCCTGGCCGCCGCGGTCGGCTGGGTGCTGCTGCGCCGGGTGCTGCCGTGGCGGGTGCTGGCCGCCGCGACCGCGGCGGTCGTCGTGGTGGGTGCCGGCGTATTGCTGGTAGCCGGTCCGCACCTGGACCGCGCCGTGCGGGAGAAGACGTTCATCGCCGCGTCCAATGTGGACACACGGGAGCTGCGCTGGCAGGCGGCCGCCCGGATGGTGACCGCCCACCCGGTGCTCGGCGTCGGCCCCGGCGGGTTCCGCGAGCGGTACGCCGCGGAGTCGCACGACGCCGAAGTCGACGAACAGACACCGGTGGCGCACAACATGTACCTCGAGGTCGCCGCCGAGCTGGGCCTGCCGGGGTTCGCGTTGTTCGCCGCGGTGCCCGGCGTCGCCGCGGTCGCGAGCGAGCGGACGGTCCGGCGGGCCGGTTCCGGTCCGCGGCGGGCGGAAGCGGCCGCGATCCAGGCGGCGCTGCTCGCCGTGCTGGTGACCTCGACGTTCCTGTCCGAGCAGTACTACCTGCCGTTGTGGTCGCTGACCGCGCTGGCCGTCGCGGCCGAAACGCGGATTCGCCGAGAAGGAGGGGAAAGCGCCGATGCGGGTGCTGCACGTGATCAGTGAGATGGGGTCCGGCGGGGCGGAAACACTCGTGGCCGGGATGGCCGGCCGGGGCGAGGAGTACGGCTGGGTGTCCGCGGTCGCCAGTGCCGGGGGCTTCCGCGCCGACGCGCTGGCCGCGGCCGGCACGCAGGTGTTCCCCGTCCCGCTCGCCCGCCGCAGCGAGGCGGGGGTGCTGAAGGCGGCCTGGGCCACCCGCCGCGCGGTCGCGCGGTTCCGGCCCGACGTCGTGCTGGCCCACAACGTCGGCGCGAGCCTGGTGGCCCGGCTGGCCATCCTGCCCCGGCGGCGGCCCGTGCTGACCGTCTTCCACGGCGTCGCCGAGGACGACTACCCCGCTGCCGCCAGGGTCCTGCGCCACGTGTCCGACGGAGTCGTCGCCGTCTCCCCCGCCACCGCGGACCGGCTCGCCGAAGCGGGTGCGGACCGGCCGAGGGTCATCCGCAACGCCGTGTTCGCCCGGCCGCCGGTCTTCGGGCGCGCGGAGGTGCGCGCGTCCCTCGGTGTCCCGGAGCGGACGCCGGTCGCGCTCTGCCTCGCCCGGCTGGAGCCGCAGAAGCGCCACGACGTGCTGCTGGACGCCTGGGCCGCGGTCGAGTGCGACGCCGTGCTGTGGCTGGCGGGTGACGGCAGCCTGCGCGCGGACCTCGAGCGGCGCGCCGAGGCGCTGGGCCGCCGGGTCGAGTTCCTCGGCACCCGGGCGGACGTACCCGATCTGCTCGCGGCCGCGGACGTCACCGTCCTCACCAGCGACTGGGAGGGCCTGCCGCTGGCGGTGCTCGAGTCGATGGCGGCGGGCCGGCCGGTGGTCGCCACCGACGTCGGCGGGGTCGCCGAGGTCCTCGCGGACGGCGGCGGGCTCCTGGTGCCCCCCGCCGATCCGGCGGCGACGGCCGAAGCGCTGAACACGCTGCTGTCCGACCGGGCCAGGCGGGACCGCGCGGGCGCCGACGGGCGCCGCGCCGTCGAGCGGGAGTACGACGCGCACACGCTGATGAAGTCCTACGACGAACTGCTCCGAGGTGCCCGGTGAAGGATCTCTTGACGCGCTTCCCGCGCACCGTCCTGCTGAGCGTCGCGGTGGCGCTGCTGGCCGGGGCGATCGTGCTCGTCGCCGGCCTCACGCGCGGCGCCGAGTACCAGGGCCGGGTCAGCCTGCTCGCCGGGCCCGTCGCCACCCCGGAAGCGGCGCCGCAGTACGGCGAAGTCGTGTCACTCGCCCTGCCCGCGCTCGTCGAGCTGGCCCGCAGCCCGTCGGTGCTGCAGGCGGCGGCTCCGGTGTCCGGCTACGGTCCCGGCGAACTCGGCGAGCACGTGTCCGTGGAGCTGGTGCCGGCGTCCGGCCTCGCCCGCCTTTCGGTGCGGGCGCCGTCGGCCGGGCAGGCGGGCGCGGCAGCGGCGGCGCTGGGCCAAGCGGTGATCAAGGCGGACCTGCTCGCCCCGGCCGGCAAGCTGCGGACGCTGGATCCGCGGCCCGAGGTGATCGCGGTGGCCCCGGACGCGCCCCTGGTGACCGGGCTGGCCTTGGTCGCCGCGGTCGCCGCGGGGCTGGCGACGGCGGCGGTCCGCCGGCTTTCCCCGGCCGGCGGACCACGCTCGCTGCGCCGGGCGCTGGCCGCGGCGGGCATCCGGCGCCCGGTGGCGGTGCTGCCCGAGGGCGATCCGGCGACCGCCGACCGGCTCGCCGTCCTGTGCCGCGCGGCCGGCCGCCCCGTTCGCGTGCTGCCGGTGAGCCCGCACCTCGCGGAGGTCGCGGCGAAGCTGGGAGCCGGTCTGCCGGACGGGCAAAGCGGAACCGGCACGTCGGTGGTCGCGGTGGCGGCCGGCGGACGCGGCCACGACGAGCTGACCGCTGTCACCGGGGTGCTGCCGGGCGACGCCGTGCTCGTGGCGGTGGTGCTGGCATGAGCCCGAAACAGCGGGCCGTGCTCCTCGTCGCGGCCGTCGCCGGGGTGCTGGGTGCGTGGCACGCGCTCGCGCCCTCGTGGCGGGTGCCGCTGCCGACGCCGGCCGACCTGGCGGAGGAAAGGCTGCAGGACTTCCGCGACGCCCTGTACTTCCCGATCCGGGAGTTCCTCGGCGGCGGCAACCCCTACGATCCCGCCGCGATGTTCGCGCACTGGCCGGTGCGCCAGGACTTCAACCTCTACCAGCCCTACCACCTCCTGCTGCACGCGCCGTTCGCCGTGGCGGGGTACCGGGCCGGCGCGGTCGCGTTCTCGGTGTTCTCGTTGCTGCTGCTGGTCGCGCTCGGGGCGCTGGCCGCGCACGCGGTCCGGCGGCACGTCCCGGTGCCGTTCGCGGTCACCGCGGTCGTGGTTTCCGCGCTCCTGGTGACGAGCCAGGTGGGGAAGGCGCAGCTCTACGTCGGCCAGGTCAACCCGCTGATCGCCCTCGGCGCCGCGGGGGCCCTGCTGGCGAGGCGGGACCGGCCGGGGTGGGCGGCGGTGGCGCTCGCGCTGGCGTGGCTGAAGCCGCAATACGGCTTCCCGCTGGCCGTCCTGCTGTTCGCCCGTGGCTCGCACCGGGTGGCGGTGCGGGGCACCGCGATCGCGGCGGCGGCCAGTCTTCCGGTCGTGCTGCTCCTGGTGGTGCGCGGTGGCGGGATCGGCTCGTTCCTCGACGTCGTGACCGCGAACCTCACCCACGCGCGGGCGACCGACTACGGCGCGGTGGATTCGCCGACGGCGCAACGGATCGACGTCGCCGCGGTGCTGTTCCGCGTCACCGGCTGGGCGCCTTCCGGGATCGAGCTGGTGGTTTTGGCCGCGGTGCTGGTCGTGAGCGTGCTGCTGGTCCGGCGCCTGGACCGGGTCTCGGCGGGGCCGGTCGCCGACCTGCTGACGTGCCTGGCCGTGGTGGTCTGCGTGGTGCACCAGCCCGGCGACGTGCTGATCGCCGTGCCCGCGATGGCGGCGACGGCCGCGCTGGGGTGGCGTCACCGCGCCGAGCCGGGCTGGGGCGCCGCGGCCGCGGCGGTCCTCGCGCTGGCCGTCCCCTTCGCGCATCTGTACACAGTGGACACCGCGGTGGTCTCGGTGTTCGGGGCCCGGGCGGCGGTCACGGTGGACGGTCTCGCCGTGGTCCTCGCGTGGGGCTTGGCGGTGTTCGCCGCGGTCCGGCTGACTCCGGCGCGGACCGCCGAACCCGTGGTGGCCGGATGACCGACACGCTCGGGAGCCGCGCGGTCCGCGGTTCCCTGTGGCTCGGCGTGGTCAACCTCGTCAGCAAGAGCAGCCAGATGCTGGTCACGCTGGTGCTGGCGGCCCTGCTGACCGAGGGGCAGCTCGGGGCCGTGGCGCTGGCGGTGGCGGTGGTCAACCTCGGCCAGGTGGTGCAGTCGATCGGCGTCTACGACCTGATCGGCCGCACCGAGCGGGACCCGCGCCGGGTGGCGGGCACCCTGCTGACGTCGAGCGTGGGCGCATCCCTGTTTCTGACCGCGGCCCTGGTGGCCGTCGCCGGTCCCCTCACCGCGCTGCTCGGCACCCCGGAGGCGGCCGGCTTGGTCCGCTTGGCCGCGCTCGGCTTGCCGTTCTCGGCGGCGGGCGGTGTGCAGCTGGGCCTGATGCACCGGGAGCTCGACTTCCGGCGCCGGATCGTGCCCGACGCCGGCGGCGCGGTGCTGGGCGCCGCGCTGACCGTGGTGCTCGCGGTGGGCGGGGCCGGGCCGGTGTCGCTGGTGCTCGGCCTGCTCTGCACCGCGGTTGCCCAGCCGCTGCTGGGATCGCTCGTCCGCGGCGGGGTGCGCCCGTGCTGGGACACCGGCGCGGCCGGGGAGGCGCTGCGGTGGATCGCGGTGGTCGGCCCGGCCGCGGTCGTGGCCGCCCTGCTGGTCAACCTCGACTACCTCGCGGTGGGACACGTGCTCGGGCCGGCCGCGGTCGGCGTCTATTCGCTGGCTTACCGGCTGGCCTGGGTGCCGTACATCATGGTGGCGGTCGTGCTCGGCGCGGTCGCCTTCCCGGTGTTCGCGCGGTTGCGGCGCGAGGGCCGGGCACTGGACGAGGCCGTCGCCCGGTTCACGGGGGCGGTGCTCGTCGTGACCGGTGGCCTGTACCTCGCGCTGGCGCTGCTCGCCGACCGCGTCGTGCTCCTGGGTGCCCGGTGGGCGGACGCGGCGGGCCCGCTCGTGCTGTTGTCGGGCTACGGCGCGGGGATCTGCCTGCTGCAGATCTGGTACCAGGCGCTGAAGGCCACCGGGCACGTCCGGCGGTACCTCGTGCTGGAGACGACGCACCTGGTCCTGCTCGGGCTGGGGCTGGTCTCGCTGACCAGTGCGGGGATCGGGGCCGTCGCCGCGGTGCAGCTCGGCGCGGCGTGGCTGGTCGTGCCGTTCGCGTGGCGGCTGCTGGCCGGGATCGGCGTGGCGCCCCCGGCGGCGAAGCTGGCCGGGATGGTGGTTCGCGTCCTGCTCGCGTGTGCCGCCGCGGCCGTGCCCACCGTGACGCTGGCCCACGCCGGGTGGTTCGGGACCGCGGATTCCCTGCCGGGCGGGATCGCCGAGGCCCTGCTCCTCATGGCGACCTACGCCGGCGCGACCCTGCTGCTGCAGCGACCCGCCCTCGCCGAACTGCGCCGAGGTGGCCACGGATGAGAGTCGTGCACGTTTCCCAGCCGGTGGCGGCGGGCGTCGCCGTCGTCGTGCTGGAACTCGCGGTGGCCCAGCGAAACCGGGGCTGGTCGGTGACCGTCGTGTGCCCGCCGTCGGGCTGGCTGGCCCGCCGTGCCCGCGAACTCGGCGTCCCTGTCCGCGCCTGGACGGCGACCCGTTCCCCCGGTGTGCGTTCCGTCGCCGAAACGCTGCGGCTGCACCGGCTCCTGTCCGAGCTGGACCCGGATGTCGTGCACCTGCACAGTTCGAAAGCCGGGCTGGCCGGCCGGCTGGCCGTGCGCGGCGGCCGGGCGACGGTCTTCCAGCCACACTTGTGGTCCTTCGAGACCGCCCGCGGGCCGCTGCGCCGCGCGACCGCGGCGTGGGAGCGGTTCGCCTCGCGCTGGACCGATCTCGTCGTGTGCGTGAGCGACGACGAACTCGTCGCCGGCCGGGCCGCCGGCGTGCGGGCGAGAGCCGAGGTGGTCTGCAACGGCGTCGACACCGTGCGGTTCTCCCCCGGTGATCGCGGCTCGGCCCGCCGTCGGCTCGGCCTGCCCGAGCACGCCCCGATCGCCGTCTGCCTCGGCCGGCTGGCCGAGCTCAAGGGCCAGGACCAGCTGCTGTCGGCCTGGCCCGCGGTGCTGCGGCGGGTGCCGGGCGCCCGGCTCGTGCTCGCCGGCGACGGGCCGATGGGTGCCGTGTGGCGGGAGCGGCACCCCTTGGCGGGCCACGAATCCGTGCTCTGGCCGGGGCACACCGACGACCCGGTGGCGTGGTACACCGCCGCGGACGTCGTGGTCCTCCCGTCCCGCGCCGAGGGCATGGCCCTCGTCCCGCTGGAGGCCATGGCGTGCGCCCGGCCGGTGGTCGCGTTCGACGTCGGCGGCGTCCTCCAGAGCGTCTCCGCCGCCGGCGCGGTGCTGCCGCCCGGCGACCTCGCCGGCCTCGCGGACGCCGTCTCGGCCCGCCTCGCCGATCCGGAGCTGGCCACCTTGGAGGGGAAACGCGGCCGCCGGCGCGCGGAGCTGTCCTTCGACCGCGGCCACATGACCGCGCGGATCGCCGCCCTCGTCGACGACCTCAACCGCAGGGAGCACGTCTCATGACCCGGATCGCCTACTTGCTCACCCAGGATCGGGGCGGCCCGGTCGACGTCACCGTCCGGTTGGCAGCCGCACTCGCAGCCCGTGACCTCGACGTGCGGATCTTCGGTCCCACGCCCGCTCGCGGCGCCGAATCGGTCCGGGGACTGCACGACGAGCTGCGGGTGGCCGGCAAACATGACCTCACGGCGGCGGCGCGCGCCCGGGCCGCGATCCGCGGGTGGCAGCCCGACGTCGTGCACGCGCAGGACCGGCGCGCCGGCCTGGTGATCGCGGGCTTGCGTGCGGGCCGCGACCCGCGGCCCGCACTGGTCCAGACCTACCACGGAGTGCCGGACGACGTGACCGAGCCGTGGTTCCGCGGCGAGCGCCCCGCCGCCGGTCCGGCCGCCTACACCAGGACCGTCCTCGCGGCCGACGCCGTGGTCGCCCGGCTCCTCGACCGCACGGTCGTGCCCGCCGAAGCGATGGGCCGTTTCCTGCACCGCCGCTTGAAGCTGCCCGTGGCGCGGCTGACGCACATCGACAACTGCGTCGACCCGGCCGAGCCGGACCCGCCGCGCGGACCGGTGCGGCACCTCGTTTTCGTCGGGCTGCTGGTGGACCGCAAGGGCATCCTCGATCTGCTGGCCGCGCTGGCCCTGCCCGGTGTGTTGCCGCCGGACGCCCGGCTCACCGTGGTCGGCGACGGGCCTCAGCGCGCCGACGCGGAACGAGCGGCGCAGACGTCCCCGCTCACCGGTCGTGTCACCTTCCTCGGGTTCCGGCCGGATGCGCCCGCGCTGCTGGCCGGGGCCGACGCGCTGGTGCTGCCCTCTTCGATGGAGCAACAGCCGTTGGTCGTGGCCGAAGCGATGGCGGCGGGCAAGCCCGTGGTGGCCACCGCGACCGGCGGCGTGGCCGACATGCTCGACGTCGCCGGTGTCCCGTCCTTCCTCGCCCCGCCCGGTGACGTACCCGCGCTCGCCGACCGGCTCCGGACCCTGTTCGCCGAACCGGATCCCGGCCGGATCGGGCGGCTCCTGGCCGCGCGCGCCGACGCGCGCTACCGGCCGGAAGCCTGCGCGCGAAGGCATCTGGCCCTGTACGAAGAGCTGGCCGGGGCTAGGGTTTCGCCGGCTGGACGAGCACGACTGCGTCCGCGGCTTCGAGCGTGATCGGCGTGGGTGTCGGAGAAGGCGACGTCGGAGGCGTAGCCGGTGGCGGGCTCGGGGGCGGGGAGCCGGGCTCGACGAGCCCCTCGGGGGGAGTCACCGTCTGCGTCGCCGCGGTCGTGTTCACCGCGACCCAGCCGTGGCTGAACGTCCGCGTCCAGACCCCGTTCGGCAGGCGGCCCGCGGCGTCCACCGCCTCCCCGAGGCCGCTGTCCTGCAGGGTCGACCACTCGGGTTCGCGGTAGTCGTCCGTTGTCGCCCGGGTCCAGCAGGTCCGGGGGCCGGCGAGCAACGCCGCGCTCGCGTACCCGGCCCGCTCCTCCCGGGCGTTCCGTGTCCGCGTCACCAGCAGCAGCAACGACTCGCCCAGCGCCGCCTGGGCACGCAGCTCCTGGAACTCGTTGCCGCGGAACGTCAGGAGACCGCCGGTGCCGCCGTCTTCGCGGAAGCCGAAGTTCTCTTCCATGGCGCCGCCGAAGCGGGAGTGCGCGGTCCACCGGCCCGGGACCAGGTGCGTCTCGGACACGTTGGGCACCAGCAGCTTGCCCGCTTTCACGAAGGCGTCGCCGGTGAGGGAGAGGAACGCGTCGAGCCCGTCGCGGAGCTTCCGGTCGGTCTCCGCGACGTTCGCGGTTCCGGCGAGGACCGCGGACGAGTAGTGGCTCAAGGAGTTGAAGTCGTTGTCCGCCAGGACCCCGTCCCAGCCTTCGCGGATCGTCTCCGCGACGACGGCGTCGGTCCAGGCCTGCTGGTAGTCCGGGTTCCACACGGTCATCTGCCAGTGCTTCGGGTAACCCTGCCACTCGATGCGGCGGCCGTTGCGGTCCGTGGCGAACCAGTCGGGATGGTCCTGCTGCGCGGCGACGTAGCCGATCCCGCTGGGCAGGAAGGCCGCGTCACGGCCACCGTCGACGGCGCCCGGGTAGTTGCGGGTGCTGGAAAGATCCTTGTACACCAGCACCTTCACCTGCGGGTTGAGCTGGTGCAGCCGGCGCATCGCCGCGCCCTGGTCGGCGTTGAGCACGACGAACCGGTACCGCTTGGCGGCCAGCTCGATCTGGCCGGCCGTGGGCGGCCGGCCGATCCCGTACCACCACGCGCACGGAGCCGACGGCGTCGGCGGCGGGACCGACACCCCCTGCGCCGAACTCGTCACGCACCCGGAAAGGCAGCCGGCGACCAGCACGAGCAGACCGGTCCAGACCCGGATGCGGTTCCGGCGCATCAGCGTTGCCTTCGGCACAGCAGTTCTCCCACGGTGAGGATGATGATCTTCACGTCCAGCCAGAGCGACCAGTTCGCGATGTAGTAGTTGTCGTAGCGCGCCCGATCAGCGATCGAGGTGTCGCCGCGAAGGCCGTGCACCTGAGCCAGCCCGGTCAGCCCGGTCGGAACGCGGTGCCGCGCCCAGTACAGGTCGTGCACGGCGGAAAACTCGTGCACGAACACCGGCCGTTCCGGCCGCGGCCCGACCAGCGACATGTCACCACGCACGACGTTCCACAGCTGCGGGAGCTCGTCCAGCGACGTCTTGCGCAGGAACCGGCCGACCGGCCCCACCCGGCTGTCCCCGGCGACCGACCAGCGAACCTGCGAATCGTCCACACCGGACGGTCGCACACTGCGCAGCTTGTAGAGCAGGAAGGTGCGGCCGTCCATCCCCACCCGCACCTGGCGGAAGAAGACCGGGAAGCCGCTTTCCAGCAGGACGGCGAGCGCGCACCCGGCGATGACCGGCATGAGCACGACGAGCGCGGCCGCGGCCAGCGCCGTCTCCACGAAGCGCTTGACCCACCAGCTGGGCCGCCGGGTCGGCACACCGCCCAGCCACACCAGCGGATAGCTGCGGAGCCGGTCGACTCCGGGTCCGTCCGGGCAGAGCTCGAACAGGTGCGGCAGCACCAAGGTGACGCAGCCGGCCCGGTGGGCGCTGATCGCGGCGGCGACGACGGCGCTGTCCCGGTCGTCGCCGGGGGCCAGGATCACCGTCCCCGCGCGCAACCGGGTGATGGCTTCGGTGAGGTCGTCTCCGATCGTCTCGATCGGCAGGCCGGCCGGTGCGGGATCACCGGCCGGCACGGCCACGCCGACCGGCAGCAGGCCGAACTCGGGGTGTTCGAGCATGGTCCGGACCAGCTCACCGGCGAGGTGCCCGGACCCCACGACGACGGCCCGGTCGCACCGCCGCAACCGGCGACGCCCCCACCTGCCGAGCGCGAAGACCAGCGGACGGACGCTTTCGCCGAGGACAGCGGAGAACAGGACGACCTCCTGCATCTCCGCCGTGCGGTTTCCGTCCATCCCGGCCACGATCCCCACGCCCGTGACGAGCGCGAACGCGAGGGCGGCGGTGGTGACGGAGCGCGGGAGGTCCTGCAGCCAGGAAAGCCAGAGACGGCGGCGGTGCACCCGCCCGCCCAACCGGGCACCGGCCAGCGCCGCAGCGGTCACCGCGGCACCGGCGGGTCCCGGGGCCGTCCGCACGACCGCGGTGGCCCAGGCGGCGCAGTCGAGCGCGAGGAGCAGCACGGCCACCGCGTTGACCCGGGCCAGCAACGGGCGGGAGCCCGCCGGGGTTCCCGACCGGAGATTCGGCCGCGGGCGGCGCGGAAAGGGCAGAGATCCGGTGACGACCGCGTCTCTCAGTTCGGTCATCGGTCTCGGCCTCTTCGGGGGCGATCGGTGGTGGTGGTCATTTCTTCCTTTTCTTCACGCGTCAGCCTTTCGAGGCGAAGCCGGTTCTATCGAGTGAAGCTGACGCCCATCCTTCCGGGGGACATTCAAGGCCGCTAAAGAAACCACACAACATAGCCGAATACGTCCTGCCGACCAGCCGGAGATCGATGCCGGTCGGGTGACAAGCCGATCGAACAAAGGAACCGTGGTGCACGAAGAAGCCACCTTGGCCACACTCCCGGAAACGGACCGCGCCGAGAGACCGACCGGTGGACGGGCGCACGTCGTCCTGCCCGCGTTCAACGAGGAAGCGTCGTTGCCGGCCCTGCTGCGACGGCTCGCCGAAGTGGCCGGCACCGAACGGCTCACCGTCTGGGTCGTCGACGACGGTTCCGCCGACGCGACCGTCGCGGTGGCCGAATCGGGTTTCGGCGGGCTCGATGTCCGCGTCGTGCGGCACCTGGTCAACCTCGGACTCGGCCGTGCCGTGCTGTCCGGGCTGCGCGCGGCGCTGGAAGAGGCCGGCCCCGACGACTCCGTTGTCGTCATGGATGCCGACGACACCCACGATCCAGCCCTGATCCGCGGGCTGCGGGCGGAAATCGCCGCCGGTGCCGACGTCGCGATCTGCTCGCGCTTCGTCCCCGGTGGCGACGACCGGACCGCCCCGGCCGCGAGGCGGGTGTTGTCGCGCGGCGCGGCGAAACTCTTCCGCCACACCCTCGACGTCGACGGCGTGCGGGACTTCACCAGCGGCTACCGCGCCTACCGCGCGTCCCTGCTCGAACGCGCCACCGCCCATTGGGGCGAACGGCTCATCGAAGAGCAGGGTTTCGCGTGCATGGTCGAACTCCTGCTCAAGCTCCGCCACTGCCGGCCGGTCATCACCGAAGTACCGCTCACCCTGCAGTACGACCGCAAGCAGGGGCCGAGCAAGCTCAAGCTGCGGCGGACCGTCGTGCAGTACCTGAAGTTGCTCGCTCGCGACCGGCTGAGCCCGGCGCCCTTCCGAAAGCTGTGACCCACCGGTGACTCCATCGACCACCGCCCCGCACGTCGTCGTCATCGGCGGCGGCATCTGCGGCCTCGCCACCGCACACCGCCTCGCCCACCGCGGCACCCGGGTGACCTTGCTGGAGGCCGGCGACCAGCTCGGCGGCCTCGGAACGTTCTTCCCGTACGACGACCGGCGGATCGAGCGGTTCTACCACTGCATCATGCCTTCGGACGCCGGCCTGCTCGGGCTGCTGGACGAGCTCGGCCTGAAGGACTCGGTCCGGTGGCGGAAAACGACGATGGGCATGGTCGTGGCCGGACGGCGGTACCCGTTCAACTCGGCTTTCGACCTCCTGCGGTTCTCCCCCTTGCGACTGCGCGACCGGCTGCGCTTCGGCCTGGTCTCCGTGCTGCTGCGGCGGTTGGGCCGGGGACGCGATCTCGACGCGCTCCGCGCCGAGGACTGGCTCCGCGGACTCTACGGGGACACCGTGTGGGACCGGCTCTTCGCGCCGATGTTCGGCTCGAAGTTCGGGCCGTCCTTCGGCGACGTGCCCGCGCTGTACTTGTGGCAGCGGCTGGGCCGCGAGCGCAACGTGGCCACCCGCGGCTACCCGGCAGGCGGCTACAAGGTCATCATCGACGCGGTGCGGGACTCCATCGAGCAGGCCGGCGGAACCGTGCGGACGTCGACCCCGGTCCGGCGGCTGCACAGTGCGGGCGACAGCTCGATCATCACCTTGGACGGGGGCGAGGTGCTCGGCGCGGACCACGTCGTGTCGACCGTGCCGCTGCCCCTGCTGCGACGCATCGCCGACGACGCTCTGGCCGCGCGGCTGCCCCGGACCGACTTGCCCTACCAGGGAGTCGTCACCGCCGTGTTCTTCCTGCGCCGGCGGCTGACCGGACACTACTGGACGCCAGTGCTGCGTTCGGGGACCGAGTTCGACGGTGTCGTCGCGATGTCCGAGCTCGCCGGCACGGAGGCCACCGGCGGTCGCCACCTCGTCTACGTCATGCGCTACACCGATCGCGACTCGCAGCTGTACCTCGACGACGAGACGGCGATCGCGGCACGGTGGTCGGCACAGCTCAGGGGGCTGTACCCGGACCTCGGACCGGAGGAGATCGAGGACGTGCGGGTGTTCAAGGCGCCGTTCGTCGAGCCCGTGTACCCGCTGGGCTACCTGTCGCAGCGCCCCGCCGTCGCGGTGGCGGGCACGAACCTGCTCCTGGCGACGACGGCCCACGTCTACCCCGAGGTCACGAGCTGGAACTCCAGCGTCGCGCTCGCGAACGACGTCGTCGACCGGATCGCGGCCGAGCTCGATCAGCCCGCGGCCGCCGAACCGGTCCGGTGAACCGGAACCGAGCCCGCGGCAGCCGCGATCCGGGCAGCCGCGGTCCCGTCACCGTAGGGCGAAGGGAGGTACCGGAGACGCTCGCGGTGACCGGCGACGTCCTCGAGCCAGCGTGCCGCCTCCTCCCCGATCCGCGGTCCGGCGGGCACCCGCACTCCGAACGTCCCGGCGATCTCGGGTCGCTCCGTGCTCCGCCGCACGACGATCACCGGTCGCTTGAGGACACTCGCTTCCTCTTGGATGCCACCCGAGTCGGACACGAGCACCGCCGCCTCCGCGGCCAAAGCGAGGAAAGCCGGGTAGGCCTGGGGCTCCAGCACGACGAGCGGCTCGAGCAGCCGGCCCAGCCCGAACCGCGTCACGCTCTTCGCGGTGCGCGGGTGCAACGGGAACACCACCGGTACCGGCAGCCGGCCCAGCTCCTTGAGGATCAGCGCCAGCGGCCCGGGATCGTCGACGTTCTCCGGCCGGTGCAGGGTGGCCAGCGCGTAACCGTCCCGCACCAGGCCCCGGGCCGCCAAGACGGCTTCGCGTTCGCAGGCGGGCGGGAGCGCGGTGTGCAACGCTTCCACGACGGTGTTGCCCGTGACCACGATCCGTTCGGCGGGGACGTTTTCGGCGAGGAGGTTCTCGCGGTTGAGTCCGGTCGGCGCACAGCACAGGTCGGCCAGGTGGTCGATCAGCACCCGGTTGTGCTCTTCGGGCATCGCACGGTCGTGGCTGCGCAGCCCGGCCTCGACGTGCACGAGGGGAAGGCTGTGCGCGTTCGCCGCCAGCGCGCCGGCGAGCGCCGAGGTCGTGTCGCCTTGCACGATGACCACCCGGCCGGGGTGGACCGCGAGGACCTCGTCGACGGCACTGATCGTCCGGCCGAGCTGGTCCCCGCGCCGGCCGCCGCCGACGCCGAGTTCGTGGAACCGGTTCGACGGTGGGAGATCCACGCGGATGCGCGAGTAGAGCGACTCGTCGTAGTGCTGTCCCGTGTAGACGATGGAACACCCATCGCCGAACAACCGCACCAGCGGGGCCAGCTTGATGAGTTCCGGCCGGGTCCCGCACACGAGCGTCGCACCGCCGGCCGCCGCCTCCGGGCAACTCGTGACGGCTTCGCGAATGTCAGCGGTGGTCGACATAGTTTTCCTTTGCGACGGCGGTGTTCGCCCGCACGCTACTCACCGAGAACCCGAACCCCGTGACGTATCAGTCCATTGTGTGAATCGACAGGACGGTCCAGCTCTTGCTCAAGAAACTTGTGACGTTGGCGGCGGTGGCCGTGCTGGTCGCGGGCTCAGCCCCGGCTCCGCGCGCCGACGCAGCTGCTCTGCTGCTGCCCGATCTCCGCCAGGTCCCTCCGGGGTGCGCGAGCGGCAACGCGGGCGATCCCGCACAGTGCGGCGACTGGGACGTGTGCCTGGTGGTCGATCCCGCCGCACCCAACGGGCGCTGCGTTCCGCCGACCGCGGCCAAAGCCGTCCGGCTGCGCTTCACCAGTTCGGAAGAAAACGTCGGCGACGGGCCCCTGCTGCTCTACGGTCGCCGCGACAGCACGGGGCAGAGCACCATGTCGGTCCGGCAGGCGTTGCGCAACGGCACCGACGGTTCCATCCCGGCCGGCTACGCGTCCGCGCAGCGCGCCACCCGTGCCTTCACCTACTACGAACCGGCCATGGCGCACCAGCACTGGCACCTGATGAACTTCGAACACTTCGCGCTGGTTTCCCCGGCGGGCAAGACGATCGTCACCGATCGGAAGAACGGCTTCTGCCTCGGCGACCGGTACCCGGTGGCCGGGAGCGACCGCCTGACGCACGTACCGGGCGACACCGGCGCGGACGCCGACCTCGCCGGACGTCTCCGCGCGAACCGGTGCCGCCACCACGAACCGACGGCTCTCGAGGTGGTGGAAGGAATCTCGGTCGGGTCCGGTGACGACTACAAGTACGACGTGGATTTCCAGTGGCTGGACATCACGCACGTGCCTTCAGGGACTTACGAGCTCGTGAACACCGTGAACGACGACCGGACACTGCTGGAAACGAACTACGGGAACAACTCCTCGGCGGTCTCGGTCTCCATCCGGTGGCCGCAAGGCACGCCGGGGCCGGACCAGGCGATCACCGCCGCGCCGGTCGTCAAGTTCCTGCGTACGTGCCCTGGCCGGCCACGCTGTCCTTGACGACGTTGACGGGGCCGCGTTACCGGATTTCCTTGCCCTCGGCCGGCTTCCGAACACACAACGGACGGCCGGGGCCGGAGGGCACCTGTGGCGGGATGACGGCCGAACCCGGACAGAGCTCAGGGCCGGAAGCGTTCGTGCTTCCGGCCCTGAGCGTGACTGCGCGGTGCGGCTACTTGCCCAAGAGTGCGGTCGCCGGCTCGAGGGAGTTCGAACCGTGCTGGCTCACCGGCGAGGTGAGCGCACCGGCGTTGTAGCGCCCGCCGTGGGTGAGCGGAGTGCTCCCGGCCAGCTGGGTCAGCCCGGCGAGCGAGGTCAGCTGGGCCACGTCGGGCACCCCGGTCAACCCCGGCATCCGCGTCGGGAGGATTCCGCCGGTGCTCGGCAGCAGCCCGCCCAGCAGCGGAATCGTCCCCGCGTCCGCCCGCTGCCCGTGGGGCGCCGCGGAAGTGCGCAAACCGGTGACCCGAGTCCCCGCACCGGGGTTCAGGGGCTGGGCCGAGACGTCCCCGCGCAGCGGCAGCTCCGCCAGCTGGCCGACGATCGGCGTTACCGCCGCCTGTCCCGGCAGCGTGCCCGGCGTCGCCGTCAGCGGCAGGACGACCGGCAGCACGGGCAGATCGGAAGCGGCCAGCTCACTGCCCAGTGGCGCGGTGAGGTCCTGTTCCGGCAGAGCGCCGTCGACGTCGGCGCTCGGAGCCAGATCGTGCTGGAACAGGTGCACCGGCACCGTGTGCAGCACCGTCGCGGTGGCCGGAGCGTCGGCGACCGGGCCGGGACGCTGTTGCCGGGTGTCCGTGGGCAGCACCGTGCCGAGAGCCTGGACGGGGTGCTGCAAGTCCGCTACGGGCGTTGCCTGCTGCAGCGGCCGCGCCGACTGGAGGTCGCCGGAGGCGCCGTTCACGCCGTCCGCGACCCCGTGCAGGCCGGTGGCCAGCTGACCGAGCGACGAGGCCGGGACATCGGGGGTGGCGGTCTCGGCCGCGGAGGCAACGCCGGTGCCCAGCATCAGCAGGCCGCCACTGACCAGCGCGACCTTCAGGGTCCGCTTCGTCTGGATGCGCATGACAAATACTCCTTCGATCAACATTAAAATGGTTCGCCGGACAACGAAAAGTTGTCGACGAAAGGGAATGGGAAAAATGCAGAGCAGGCAGGATCAGCCGACGGGACTGGGCACGGGCCGGCGTCCTGAGGGGTACCCGCACCAGGCACACGAATGCGCCGCGGGATTACGAGCCAGAAGGCGAAGGGGTCAGTCCGGTGTGACGCCGGGCTGGATTTCGGTCGACGTCACGGCTCGGCACGACACGCCATTCCGGCTGTGCGACGACCGCGGGTGTGCCGCGGCAGGCGGCTGGACCGCGTCGCTGGAACTGCGGTCGTGACCGGCGGCAAGACCGGTACTGGCCGGAACCACGCAGGACGGCAGCGTTGACCGTCCGGGCCCACCCGCACCGAGGTCAGCCCGCTGGTCAGCGCGCGACTCGCTCGCGATCGCTGCGGTAGCCGCGCCGACCGCGATCGCCGAGGAATGACCGGCCGGTCGTTCCTTCGGGCCGGTGCCGGGCGAGGAACCCGCGGAGTCTTCCGGTCCTGCGGCACCGGGGCCGGCGGGCGGGTGTTCGACGAGGTCGCGGGCGTCGTCAGCCGGGCCGACCAGCCCCGTCGTCGAATCGGCCGCCACCACGGCGATGCGCCCGACCGCGAGGACGGTAGCGGGGGTCGAAGCCACGGCATCGGTCACGTTCGCCTCGAGCACGTCGACCAAGCGGTCCGTGTGCGCAACCGCTCGGGACAGGTCGCGCACGCGGACAAGCGAGGGCGTCGCACCGGTCACCGCCGAGAGCGTCGGCGGCTTCAGGTCGTCGGCGACCGTCACGACGGCCGGAGTTCCCGGCCCGTCGGCGATCTGGGTGATGGTGCTGGCGAACGCCGTCGCGGTGAGCCACGCGACCGCGGAGAGCGCGACAGCACCCCCGATCACGACCAGTGCGCGCACGAGGATCCGACCGGCATTCACCACGTCGCCTCCCCGCTTCGTCGCACTCGTCACGATCTCGATCCCGCCTGTCGTCAGCTTTTCCACCATCGGCGGTCAATCACGCCGATTCGACCGCTCCACCAAACCACATGCCATTCACCCCTTTCAATTGACCCCGCTCCAGGAGCCGCACAGATCTGGATCCTTTCCATTCGAGTGCCGATATCGAGGCCGCCGACCAGCAGAAACCCTTCCACGGGGCCGAGCGATCGCACATATGGCACGACATCGTCGATTCACCTGATGTAGCGACAATCCCGCTGAATTTCGGCGATGTGCCGCAACACGATCGGGGAGATCAGAGCGTGAATCGCGGTCACGGTGCTCTCCACACACGGTCGTCCGACGTTGGAGATCCGCTGTGGGGCTCCAGTGGGTGTCACCCGAGACGGTGTCACGAGCCGTCGATCCGTTCCGCCACCCCGGTTCCGGGGCAATCCCCGACGGCACGACCAACGAAGACCGGCTCTAGGACAGGAGTATCGCCATGCGACGCATCACTGCCACGATCGGTGCCCTCACGTTGACGACCGGAATCCTCCTCGGTGCCACCGGAACAGCCTCCGCCCAGACGGAATCCACGCCGGGCGTGAGGTGCGTGGGCAGCTCGCTCGCGATGTGGGCCACCAACGCCCTCTGCGTCGTCGACCGCACCTACCCCATCCTCATCGTCCCAGGCGCCTGACCGTCCGGTTCCGGCCGGCGACCATCCCGCGACCGAGAGCAGGATCGAGCACAGCCGGCTTTCGCCGGTGGCGCCCTCGATCCCCCGTGCCCGGCGACCGTCCTCAATGGACAGGTCGCCGTGCTCATCGGGGCGAGCGGGCCGAGCCGTCGTCCGTCGGCGTCCGCCGATCGGGGTCGACGGCGTGGTGCAGGCGCTCCGCGACGATTTCGCAGAGCTGGCCGGTGGTGGTGTCGTCGAGGTCGTGGACGAGGGCGCCTTCCAGGGCGAAGGTCGCGGCGGCGGCCTCGGCGGCGCGGCGTTCGGCGGGGAACGGACCGGGCAGCTGACGTTCGAAAAGCGCTTCGATGCTGCGGTGGAACCCGGTGTGCCAGGCGGCGACCGACTCCGCCGCCGCGACGCGGTTGTGCACGGTCGCCACCAGGTGATTGACCGGACGCAGGCGCTCCACCAGCCACCGCAGCTGCTCGGCGAGCGGCCGGTCGGCGACCGTGGCGTGGTGGCGGAGCAGGCCCTGCAGGTAGCGATCGGCGACCGCGACCAGCAGCTCGTCCTTGTCCCGGAAGTACCAGTACAGCGTGTTCGCGGTGACTCCGGCGTGCGTGGCGAGCTTGCTCATCGACGTCGCGTCGTAGCCGTCGCGCACGAACAGCTCCGCGGCGGCGGCCAGCAGCTCCTCGCGCTTCTGCTCCTTGGGGACCGGGCGGCGGTTGGTCGGCACACCTCATCTTGACAGGCATTCAAGAAACCGCCAACCTCTCTTGAATACCCATCAAGAGAGGTGGCCATGACCGGTTCCGCACCCGAGCGCCGCGACCTGCACTTCCCCGCCGGGGACGGCCGCTGCCACGCCTGGCTGTACCTGCCCGCCACCGCCGTAACGCCGCCGCCGGTTCTGGTGATGGCCCACGGGCTGGGCGCGGTCAAGGCGCTGCGCCTGGACGCCTTCGCCCGGCGTTTCCAGGCCGAGGGCTACGCCTGCCTGGTCTTCGACTACCGCCACTTCGGCGAGAGCGACGGGCAGCCCCGTGAGCTGCTCAGCGTCCGCCGCCAGCGCCAGGACTGGCACGCCGCGGTCGCCTTCGCCCGCACCCTGCCCGAGGTCGACGGCGACCGGGTGGTGCTGTGGGGCACCTCGTTCGCCGGCGGGCACGCCATCACCACCGCCGCCGAGGACCCGCGGATCACCGCGGCGATCGCCCAGTGCCCGTTCACCGACGGCCTCGCCTCGACCCTGGCGTTGTCCCCGCGCACCACCGCGCGGCTCACCATCGCGGCCGGCAAGGACCTCGCCGCAACGGCCCTCGGCCGGCCACCGGTGCGGATCAAGGTCGCGGCCCGCCCGGGCGAACTGGGCCTGATGAGCACCGACGACGCCCCGGATGTGTTCGACGGCATCATCGGCCTGCTGCACGCCTCCGGCCTGACCGAGGCCGACTACCGCAACGACGTCCCCGCCCGGGTGGCCCTGCAGATCCCGCTCTACGCACCGGGCCGCAAGGCCGCGCGGATCCGCTGCCCGATCCTGTTCTGCGTGTGCGACGACGACACGGTCGCGCCCGCCGAAGCCACCCTGCGCCACGCGGGCAAAGCACCCCACGGCCAGATCAGGCGCTACCCGGCGGGGCACTTCGACATCTACACCGGCGAGCCTTTCGAGCGGGTCGTCACCGACCAGCTGGACTTCCTGCGCACTCACGCCCACCCCTAGCGGGCAGGGGGGGGATGACAACGTGCGGATTGCGCTGGTGCCCCCGACGGGACTCGAACCCGCACTGCGTCGATTTTAAGTCGACTGCCTCTGCCGATTGGGCTACGGGGGCACCACACACTCTAGGTCACGCGCTCAGTTCAGCGTCCACGACTGGTTCGCCGCGCCCGTGCAGGTCCAGATCTGCAGGGGTGTCCCGTCCGCCGAGCTGGGGCCCGTCGCGTCCAGGCACTTGCCCGAGGCCGGGTTCACCAGCTGGGCGCCCGACCGGGTCCACTGCTGGGCACCCGTTCCGTTGCAGTCGTACAGCTGTACGCGGGTTCCGTTGGCCGTCCCCGCCGAGGCGATGTCCAGGCACTTGCCCAACGCGCGGAGCGTGCCGGCCGAAGACGTCCACTGCTGGGCGTTCGTGCCGTTGCACGTGTACAGGTCCACCGCCGTCCCGTTCGCCGGCGACGCGCCCGCCACGTCGACGCACTTGCCGCCGTAGCCCGTGATCGTTCCGCCCGTGGACGGGGGCGGGGTGGTCGTGCCGCCGGTGATCGCGTTGAAGATGCGTGAGTACGCGTAGCCCGTTGCGCGGTCGTAGTCCTGGAGTTCCCAGAACGACAGTTCCGCGACGCCGTTCGACGCGGCGAAGCTCTCCAGCTGCTGGGCGTCGGACTGGCTGAACTGGGCGCCGTCGTCGTTGCGGCCGGCGATGGGGGTCAGGCCCATCATCGCGTACGCCGCCGACGTCGAAATGCCGTACAGGCTCGCCAGCTGGGAGGCCGATGCGCGTGCCGCCGAGAGGGCGTCGCCCAGGACCGGCTGGCCGTCGTAGAAGTCCATCACCATCAGGTTGACCACGCTGACCTTGACGCCCTTGCTCTTCGCGTCGCGCAGCAGGTCGAGCTCGTTCGACGGGATGCCCGTCGGGTCGACCGCGAGGGTGTAGTCGACCTGGACCGCCGGGTTCTGCTGCTGCAACGCCGCCAGCGCCGAATTGCGGCGCTGGTTGGACGCCGTGTCGTTCAGGACGCCACCCTCGATGTCGAAGTCGAGGCGGGGCGTTCCGTAGGTGGTGACCACGTTCGCGTACGCCGCCGTCAGGCTCGCCGTGTTCGTGCAGGTCTGGGCCAGTTCACCGCCCTCCGCGCCGCCGAAGGACGGGATGACGTTGCCGCCCGCCGCCTGCAGGGAGCTGATCTGGGACTTGAACGAGCCGACGCCGGTGCCGTTCGCCTCCCAGACCGGCGTGCAGCCGGACTGCGGGGTGAGGAACGCCAGCGTGAAGAACTTCGTGCCGGTGGCGTTCATGTCGGCGGCCATCTGGCCGGCGTCGGCGTCGCTGATCTGCAGGTACGGCGCCGCGTAGTGGGCCGGGAACGCCGGCCCGGCCGCGGCCGCGGTGGACGGGATCGCGACGACCGCGGCGCTCAGCGCCGCCGCGCCGAGAGCGGCTCTGGTACGGGAAAAGGGCATGGGAGCTCCAGGGGACCGTGAGGGGAGGGAGCCGGAGCGGACTTATTCCGCGTTGTGAAGAAAGGGTTTACCCGCTCACCGGCCCAGTTGTCCAGACCATGTCGCTCACCGGCACACAACCGGTTTTTCCCGACAATCCGCCGAAATCCGCTGTTCCGGCGCAGAAGGCCGGAACAGCGGACACCGCTATTCCTCGGCGGCACCGGCCTCGAGCAACCCGGGACCGCGGTCGTCGCGGGGCCGGTTCTCCGAGCGACGTCGGCGTCGCTCCCGCTCGCGGCTGATCCAGTCGCGCCCCTCCGCGGAAACCGCTTCCAGGACGTGCAGGGCGCCGGAGATCCCGGACACCTCGAGCGCGATCCGCTGGAGCGCCGTCCCGCTCTCGAGGCTGGCGTCGGTCAGGCCGTCGAAGCTCTCCGCCACCACCGAAATCTGCTCACCGCTGATCAGGCTGAGCCGCAACGCGCGGCGCCGCAGGGATTCCGACTGCAGGAGCGTCGCCTGGTCCCCGTTGAGGATCTGGTAGCGCCAGCCGTCGGCGTACCGGACGCCCACTTCGGCGACCCGCGCGGCGGCGAGCGAGCTGTACTGGAACGACGTCCGCTGCTCGTTGTGCACGTTGCCGGTGAGGAAATCGAGTTCGACCTCGATTTCGCGCACGCCGCTCCCGGACAGCAGGAAGATCAGCACGACGTAGCGCGAGTACCGCATCGGACCGTGGATGAACCGCGCCCGCAGCGCGTTCGCCGCCCCTTCGGTCAGCACCACGTAGGTGACCAGGTCCCGGTTGCTCAGGCCGGACCGGCGCAGCGCCTCGGTCGTCAGAAACGTCTTGTCCAGGTCGAGCCAGTCCGCCATCTCCGTGTCGTCCGGCCGGTCGCGCAGGACCGCGAGCCAGTCCGCGAAACCCTGCTCTTCTTCCGCGAGCAGCTGCTGTCCGCGCAGTTCCTCTTCGGCCCGGTGCCGCCGGTCCGCGACGATCTCCGTGGCGCCCTTCAGCGCGAAGAACCCGCCCGCCGCCAGGAAGAGCGCGGCCACGGCGAAACCGTTCTGCCCGCCCACCATCGTGAGCGCGCCGACGATCGACGCGCCGATCCCGGCCCGGTGGACGGCGACCGCCGTGCCCGACGGCCGCAGCTCCTGCCGGTAGGCGAACAACGTCCCCGCGCGCCACTGCGCCGCCACCCGCTTGGCGTGCCAGCGGATGAGCCAGTCGACGGCGTTGGCCTCGACCTGCGCGTTGCCGAACAGGGCCACGAACCGCCACTTGTAGTACTCGCAGAGGCCCCTGGTGTCGTTCAGCCAGCTGCCTTCGACGTGCGGGCGCGCGTCCCAGAAGCGTGCCTCCACCAGCTTGTGGATCTGCTGGACGAAGTCCGTCCGCACCCAGTGGCCCGGCGAAGCGGCGGCTTGGTACTGCAGCGGGATCCCGTGTTCGCGATCGCGCTGCACGAGCCGGCGCAGCGCCACTTCCCGTTCCGCGCCACCCCAGAACGCGGCCGCGACACCGGCCGCGAAGATCAGCAGCGCCGGGATCGCGATCCCGGGACGGCCGGTGCCGAAGCTACCGAGGAACGTGATCAGGCCGAGCAGCAGGCCGAGGCCGCCGAGCACCGGCTTCGCCCACCCCGGCCGCGTCAGCGACGTCGCCGGGGTGGTGAAGTACCGCGGCGCCGCGGGGTCCGGTTCGAAGAACTTCCACGCCCGCCCCGCGCGGTCCGGCTGCAGCCGTTCCTCGCGGACGCGCTGCGCGTCCTCGGCGTTCAGGCTGTCCTGCAGCGCGCCGCCGAGGACCCCGCGGAGGTGCCGGGTGATCTCGCCCTGCCGCTCCCTGGGCAGGTCGCCGAAGTTCGAGATCGCTTTCGCGAGGTCGGCGGAATCGAGCGTCTCCCCGATCTCCTGCCGCCACACGCAGGAAACCAGCTCCGCCACGACGATGAACGCGGCGCGCCAGCTGTCGTGCGGGAACCGGCGCGCGGTCAGGTCCGCCGCACGGAACCGCAGGTGGACTTCGTCGTCGATCTCGTTGAGGGAGCGTTCGCTGAACACCGACAGCGCGTAGTAGTACGCGAGCCGGGTCGACGCGTCGCCGTGGTGCAGGAGGTCCTGGAAGATCGACTCCGCCATCCGGGACGTGCCGCCCTGCAGGTGGTTCAGGGCCACCTCGAACTTCCGCTCCGGCGGGTCGGACTCGTGGATGTGGTAGGTCGTCTCGTTGCGGTGGAAGGTGCCCCCGAAGATCGCACCCACCTGCTGCTCGACGTGCGCCTGGCCGCTCGCCTCGTTGGTGTTGCGCACGCCGGGGAACCCCTGGGGGAACGTCATTTCCGGTCTCCTCGTCGCGACCCGACGGTCAAGTCCCCGTACACGGCGCCGATCTGCTGGCCCACCCGCGCGTGGTCGTTGGCGACGTTCTGGTTGCTGAACCCGCGCGGCTCCTCCGCCGGACCGCCGGGTGCTTCCTCGTCCTCGTCCTCGTCCTCGATCTCGGCGATGAGCGCCTCGGCGAAGGCGGCCGCGTTGCCGGCCGCGACCGGCTGCCAACCGGCTTCGTCGGTGACGTCCTTGGCGCCGCCCGCGCGGTCGCTGACGCCGCGGACGCTGACCACCGGGAGGTCGTCGTTGAGGTGGCCGGCCAGCGCGAAGCCGGCGCTTTCCATTTCGACGGCGACGGCGTCGGTGTAGTTCTCGTGCAGCCACCGCGCGACCTCGGACGTCCGCGAGTCGAGCACGACCTCGCCGGAGGCGACGGGCTCGAAGTGGACGCCGGGACGGCCGCCCGCCGGCACCGCGGCGCACCATTCGCCCGCGCGCCCGACCGACCGGGCGAGCTCCAGCAGCCGGTAGGAGGGGGTCCACGCCTGCGGGCTGCTCCGCATCCCGGCGTCCGTGCTGCGGCCGCCGTGGTAGGCGTAGACCTTGGTGGCCACGACGACGTCGCCGAGCCGGGTCCAGTCGCGGAGCCCGCCCGCGACGCCGACGAACACCATCGCGGCCGGCGAGAACTCCGCCACGGCGCGCTCGGCGACGGCGGCGGCCGCGGCGTTGCCCGCCCCGACGAGCCCGAGGGCGACCCGGCGCCGGCCGAGCTGCCCGACGTGGAACAGCGTGCCGGCCCGGTGCGCGCGGACCGCGGCGCCGGTCATCCGGTCGAGCACGGCGGCCCGCTCGATCTCCAGTGCGGTCAGGACCACGATCACGTGACCACCGCTTCCCCGCGTTCCACCATGGCGTTTCCTCCCTCGTTGCGATTTGCAGGGTGCAAGGTAGTCCTGACGGACCGTTCTCGTCAACGAGACGAATATTGACCGGGCGGTACACTGTGCACTATGGACAGTTCCGTCACGGTCGCTCCCCCGGCTGTCGAACATGCCTGAAGCCGAGGAGTGGACGATCCCCGAGGTCGCGCTCGCCGTCGACCTGGCCGTGTTGACCATCCACGACGGTTCCCTGCAGATCATGCTGATCAAGCGGGGAATTCCCCCGTTCGAGGGAATGCTCGCACTCCCCGGCGGCTTCCTCGCCTCCGCGTCCGAGGACCTCGACCACGCCGCCACCCGCGAGCTGTCCGAAGAAACGGGTCTGGACGCGGAAGCGTTACACCTGGAGCAGCTGCGCACGTACGGCGCGCCCGGCCGCGACCCCCGGCAGCGGGTGATCACCGTTTGCTACGTCGCGTTCTCGCCCCAGCTCCCGGCGCCCATCGCGGGCGGCGACGCGCGCGACGCCGTGCTGGTGCCGGTCGAGAAGGTCCTGCGGCCCCGGACGCGGATCGCGTTCGACCACAAGAAGATCATCGCCGACGCGGTGGAGCGCGCCCGCGCCAAGCTGGAGTACACGACGCTCGCGGCGGCGTTCTGCGCGCCGGAGTTCACGATGACGGACCTGCGCGAGGTGTACGAAATCGTCTGGGGCGAGCAGCTCGACCCGCGCAACTTCCACCGCAAGATCATGGGGGTGGAGGGATTCCTGATCCCGACCGGCGAACGCGTTTCCCGGCAGCCCGGCCGCCCGGCGGCGCTGTACCGCCGGGGGCCGGCGACCGTGTTGCACCCGGCGATGCTGCGGAGCCGGCCTTAATCGTCACCTTGACGCTAACTGGCCGGACGGGTTACCGTCGTCAGGTCAGTAATCGTCAGAGTGACGGGAAGTGGTCGGGATGGAGATCCACTGCGGGGCCGGGCGCGCGTTCCGGACGGTGGCACTGGCGTTCACCATCGGCGCGGTGCTGGGCGGCGGGGTCGTGGGGTACGCGGCCGGGGAGCCGAGTGGCCAGAGCGACTTGCGGGGCACCACGGCGCCCGCGCACGCCATCGTGAAGACTGGTGTCACGGAACTGGCATCTCGCTGAAAGCGGGCGACAGCCTGTCGCTGTCGATCGACAAGGGGCTCGCGACCGCCCGCCACGGCTTGGTCGTGCTCAGCCGGGCGTTCCTGGCGAAACGCGATGATTTCTTCGGGCGACTTCGATGAGCCCGAGCGAGCAGAGCTTTCAAAGACGAGCGAGTCCGGTTCTCCACCGAAGGCATGCCCGAGGACTGAAACGCCGAAGGCCTCCCATGCGGACACGGGAGGCCTTCGAAACGCGAACGTCAGGACTTCGAAACGCGCGCGAACTCGTCCTTCGGGTTGTTGATCTGCCCCAGCGAGATCACCTCACGCCGGAACAGCCCACCCAGGATCCAGTCGAACAGGATGCGGATCTTGCGGTTCCACGTCGGCATCGCCTTGAGGTGGTACGCGCGGTGGAAGAGCCACGCCGGGAAGCCCTTGATCTTCAGGTTCAGCGCGTCGGCCACGCCCTTGTGCAGGCCGAGGCTCGCGACCGCGCCGAGGTTCTTGTGGTAGTAGTCCTTCGGCTTGCCGCCGCGGAGCACCTTGATGATGTTCTTCGCCAGCAGCGTCGCCTGGCGGACCGCGTGCTGCGCGTTCGGCGGGCACGTCGCCGTCGGGTCCTCCTCCGTGCGGGAGAGGTCCGGGATCGCCGCGTTGTCGCCCGCGGTCCAGACGTCCGGGTGGCCGACTACCTGCATGGCGGCCGTCGCCTCGAGGCGGCCGCGCTTGTCGACCGGCAGGTCCGACTGGCCCACCACCGGGTTGGCCTTCACACCCGCCGTCCAGATGATCGTGTCGGTGTCGAACTCCGTGCCGTCCGAAAGCACGACGTGGCCGTTTTCGAACGACTTCGCCGCGGTCGACAGGTAGACCTCGATGCCGCGCTTCTCCAGCTGCTCGACCGTGTACACGCCCAGGGTCTCGCGGACCTCGGGCAGGATGCGCCCGGCGGCCTCGACCAGCACCCAGCGGACGTCGGACGGCTGGATGTTCGGGTAGTAGTTCTCCACCGCGAACCGGGTCATGTCCTCGAGCTCGGCCAGCGCCTCGATGCCGGCGAACCCGCCGCCGACGACCGTGAAGGTCAGCAGGCGCTTGCGGAGCTCGGGGTCCAGCGTGCTGGCGGCCTCGTCGAGCTTGGTCATGATGTGGTTGCGCAGGTAGATCGCCTCGCCGATGGTCTTGAAGGCGATGCCCTCTTCGACCAGGCCGGGGATCGGCAGGATGCGCGCGACGGCGCCGAGCGCGACGACCAGGACGTCGTAGCCGAGCTGCTCGATGTGGCCGTCGGCGGCCTCGACCGTGACGGACTTCTTGTCGTTCTCGATCTTGGTGACGCGCGCGGTCAGCACGTGGCAGCGCTTCAGCACCCGCCGCAGCGGCACGACCACGTGCCGGGGCTCGATCGCGCCGGCCGCGGCCTCCGGGAGGAACGGCGCGTAGGTCATGTGGGGCTGCGGGTCAACGACGGTCACGGAGGCCTCGTTGGCCCGGAGCATCTTCTGGAGGCCGTACGCCGTGTAGAGCCCGACGTACCCACCACCGAGGACGAGGATCCGAGTCGGTTCCGACTTCGACTTCGCAGCAGCCATGTCCTCATGGTGACACCTTCGCGGGCACCCCGCTCGGGGACCCCATCCGGCTGTGACCAGCGTCGCTGCGGTTTCCGTAACGATTCAGTCGTGACCTGTCACCGAGGTCGCGGCGCGGAAGACGGCCGCCACCATGTCGTGGGTCACGCGGTGTGTCTGGACATTGCGCGGCGACACGTGGTAACAGCCGAAAACACGCAGGTCGTCCAGTTCCAGGACGGCTCCGTGGGCGAACGCCGGACGCGGCTGCGGGACCGGCCAGCCCGCCGCCGCGAGCACGGGCAGTAACGCCTGCCAGCCGAACGCCCCGAGCACCACGATCGAGCGCAGTGTCGGACGTAACAACGACAGCTCCTCCGCGAGCCACGGGCGGCACGTGTCGCGCTCGGCCGGCGTCGGCTTGTTCTCCGGCGGGGCGCAGCGCACCGGTGAGACGAGCCGCGTGCCGTAAAGCTCCAGGCCGTCGCCGACGCGCTCGGACGTCGGCTGCGACGCGAGCCCGACCTCGTGCAGCACCCGGAACAGGAAGTCACCCGACGGGTCGCCGGTGAACATGCGGCCGGTGCGGTTCGCGCCGTGCGCCGACGGCGCCAGCCCGACGACCGCGAGCGACGCGTCCGGCGGCCCGAAACCCGGGACCGGGCACGCCCAGTACTCCTCGCCGCGGAAGGCCGCCTTCGTGCCCGCGACGCCTTCGCGCCAGGTCACCAGCCGCGGGCAGGCGCGGCACCCCGCCACGGCGACGTCCAGCTCGGCCAGCGACCTCATTTCAGCGCCACCCGGGACAGCCGGTCGGCCAGCCGCGTCGTCTCCGGCAGCCGGTAGCGCGCCGTCAGCGCGAGGGTCAGCCGGCAGGCGTGCGCGAGGTCGATCCGGTGGCCGGCCGAAACGTACACCGGTTTGACGCCGTCCTGGGTCCGCAGCACCGCGCCGACCTCCTCCCCGGCGTCGACCAGCGGCACCGACGACCCGCGCTCGGGCCCCGGCACGTCGTGGGAGCCGACGAACCGCGTCTTGCCGACGCCGAAAGCGGGCAGCCCGGTCAGCACGCCGAGGTGGCAGGCCAGGCCGAAGCGCCTCGGGTGGGCGAGGCCGTGGCCGTCGCAGACCAGGACGTCGGGCCGGTGTTCCAGCTCGCCGAGGGCGGCCAGCAGCGGCGGCAGCTCGCGGAAGGCGAACAGGCCCGGCTCGTACGGGAAGACGGCCTTCGCGCGGTGCGTCCGCTCCTCGACCACGGTCAGCCCCGCGGTTTCGAGGGTGACGACCGCCGCGGCGATGCCGTCGGCCTCGTCGTAGGCGACGTCGAGGCCGGTCACCGTCGGCGGCAGCTCCGGCAGGTCGCCGTGGAGTTCGACCCGGCCGCGCAGCGCTTCCTGGACGGCGAGGGCCTCCTCGGCCGTCGACGGCCAGTCCCCGGTGTGCACCAAGTCACCCTGCCACAACTAAGTTGGGGCCATGGCGGACACGACCCCCGAAGAGGCTCCCGAGAAGAAGACGCCGGACACCGCGGAGATCCCGGCCGAGCCGACCGACGACATCGTCACGACCCAGCACACGCTGACCGTGAAGCGGAAGAAACTCGCGTACACGGCGAAGGCGGGCCGGGTCGTCCTCCGCAAGGAGGTCGTCAAGGACGGCAAGTCGGAGGGCTTCAAGGCGAAGGCGGAGGTGTTCGTCACCTCCTACACCCTCGACGACGCCGACCCGGGCACGCGGCCGGTGACGTTCGCCTTCAACGGTGGCCCCGGCTCGTCGAGCATCTGGCTGCACCTGGGCCTGCTGGGCCCGCGCCGGGTGCTCTCCGGCGACGTCGACGACCTCGTGCCGCCGCCGTACGGGCTGGCCGACAACCCCGAGACGCTGCTGGTGCACAGCGACCTGGTCTTCATCGACCCGGTGTCGACCGGCTACTCGCGGGTCGCGGGCGGCGAGGAGACCAAGGACTTCCACGGCTACCAGGGCGACATCGAGTCGGTCGGCGAGATCATCCGGCTGTGGGTGTCGCGGCACCAGCGCTGGCTGTCGCCGAAGTTCCTGGCCGGCGAGTCCTACGGCACGCTGCGCGCCGCCGGGCTGGCCGCGCACCTGCAGGACCGGCACGGGCTCTACCTGAACGGCCTGCTGCTCATCTCCTCCGTGCTCGACCTGGGCACGCTGCAGTTCACCGAGGGCAACGACCTGCCGTACTCGCTGTACGTGCCGACGTACGCGGCGATCGCGCACTACCACGGCCTGCACGGCGACCGCCCGCTCGACGACGTCCTGGCCGACGCCGAGGACTTCGCGGCGAAGGACCTGCCGTGGGCGCTTTCGCGCGGTGCGCGGCTGTCCACGCAGGACCGGACCGACGCGGTGGCCACGCTGGCGTCGCTGACCGGGCTCACCGAGTCCTATGTGGACCGGGTGAACCTGCGGATCGAGCACGTCCGGTTCTTCACCGAGCTGCTGCGCGACCGGGGCCTGACGGTCGGCCGGATGGACGGCCGCTTCACGACGTGGGAGCCGGACGGCGGCCGCGAGCACATGAGCGACGACCCGTCGATCTCCCGCGTGATCGGCGCCTACGCGGCGGCGTTCAACCACTACGTGCGGGCGGAGCTCGGGTACGAGAACGACCTGCCGTACGAGATCATCCACGAGGACACGTTCAAGGCCTGGTCGTACAAGGAGTTCGAGGGCCGCTCGGTGTCGGTGGTCGACTCGCTCGCCTCGGCGATGCGCACGAACCCGCACCTGCAGGTCCACGTGGCGTTCGGCCACTACGACGGCGCGACGGCCTACTTCGCGGCCGAGCACGTGCTGGCGCGCCTGCAGATCCCGGAGGAACTGCGGGAGAACATCGACACGGCGTACTACCCGGCGGGGCACATGATGTACGTCCACGAACCGACCCGGGTGCAGCAGTCGAAGGACCTGGCGAAGTTCGTCAAGAAGGCTTCGAACCGCTGAGTTCCGGCCCGTAGCGGGCGCCCGGCGGCAGCGGGGGAACCCGCCGCCGCTGGGCGAACCACCCGATGACGTGCGTGGTCACCGCCAGCGCGACGTAGCCGGCGAGCCACGGCTTGCCCGGCAGGGCGGTGTACCCGAGGTCCGCGACCACCGGGACGGCGAACAACGACGGCAGGGCGAAGTGGACGTCCTGGAGCCGCGTCACGGCGTCGACCGCGAGCGAGCCCTCGTCCTCCGCGATGACCGGGCGCCGGAGGATGCCGGTCAGGACGACGGCGTCGACCGCCGCGCCGAGGACGAGCAGGCCGAGCCAGAAGCGTGCCCAGACCGAGCCGCCGGCCACCATCGTGAGCGCGAGGACGGCGCCGCCGCCGAACGTGACGGCCAGCGAGGCCGCGTACCAGCCGTTCACCACCTCCCGCCACCGCGGGCGGGGCCGGATCAGCCGCCGGTCGCCCAGCCAGGCGACCGCCCGCCGGTCGCCGGCGCGGATCTGCAGCCAGTTCGTCAGGACCAGCGACGTCCAGATGAACCACGGGATCCCGGCGTCGGGCAGGTCGGCGTGGCTCGGGGGCAGCAGCTGGTAGGCCAGCAGGCCGGCGCAGAGCAGCGCGTTGGCGACGAACACCGGTGTGAAGGCGCCGGCGTCGCTCTTCCCGCGGCGGACGCCCAGCCGGTAGGTCAGCAGCTCGGTCGCCTCGGAAACGCGGACACCGCGCAGCGCCAGCCACTTGACCGCCGCCCGCTCGGCGGGAGTCACCGCGATCACCGGGCCACCCCGGGCTGGGCCGGCAGCGGGACGCCGTAGTCGCCCGGCGGGAGCGCCGGGCGGTACCGCCGGTAGCGCAGGCCGCCGACGATCTGCAGGGCCAGCGCGAGTCCCACGTACCCGATGAGCCAGGGCCCGGAGCCGGGCGGTTGCCGGTTGCCGGTGAGCAGGTCGAAGAGCACCGGCCACGCGTAGTACGACGGCATCGCCAGGTAGAGGTCCTCGATCCGCACCACCGCGTCGACGGCGGCGGACGGCTCGTCCTCCGCGAGCACCGGCCGCCGCACGATCCCGGTCACGATCACGCCGGAGACGACTCCGCCCAGCGCGAGCACGCCGAGCCAGCTCCAGGCGTAGGTCTTGTACGGAGTCGCCAAGAACATCGTGATCCCGAGTGCGGCTCCCCCGGTGAACGTCACCGCCGCCGACGCGAGGAACCAGCCGACCGGCAGCTCCCGCCACGACGGCCGCGGCCGGTCGAGCCGTCGGCCGCCCAGCCGGTGCGCGGCCTGGCGGTCCTGCCGCCGGATCGCGAACCAGAAGGCCAGCTGGAAGCCGGCCACCACGAAGTAGAGGATCTTGCTCTCGGTCATCTCCACGCCGCGGACGCCGGGCAGGTACTGCAGGCACTGGTAGCCGACCGCGCCGGTGACCGCCAGCGCGAGGAACACCGCCAGCCGGATCAGCAGCGGCAGCGTGATCCCGCCCGCGCGGACGCCGAGGCGCGCCGCCAGCAGGGGTGTCGGGATCCCCACGCGGACGCCGTGCTTGCCCAGCCACACCGCGGCCTGCACGAACTCGCCGCGGCTCGGTTCGGACCTCATCGGGGAACCACCGCCAGGGTGGGCCGGAGGACACGGGACCGCCGGCGGTGCAGGACCCAGCCGACCACCTGCGTCCCGACCGCGAGCACCGCGTAGGCGACGACCGCGGGCCGGGACGACGGCGGAACCGGCACCGCGAAGAGGAGGTCACCACAGGCCAGGTACGGCAGGACGGCCGGCGCCGCGTAGGAGTGCGCGTCCTCCACCCGCAGCACCGCGTCGACCATGAACGACGCGGGATCGACCGCGACGACCGGCTCGCGCAGCACGGACCACCAGACGAACCCGGACTGGACGGCGCCGAGCACCAGCAGCCCGAGCCAGAGCGACGCGGCCGCCGGCGCCACCGGGGCCAGCAAGAGGAAGAGCACCAGCCCGCCGGCGTAGGCGACCACCGCCGATGTCAGGTACCAGGCGCCGAGAAGACCGAGGGTCCAGCTCAGGGCCGGCCGCGCGGCCGGGCGCACCAGCGCGGCCGCCGGCCGGTCGGACTCGCGGACCGTCACCCAGCGCCAGACCTGCGCCAGGACGGCCAGCGCACCCAGGAGGAAGCCGCTGCCGATCGGCAGGTCCCCGAACGCCTCCCGCGCCAGCTCCATGCCGAACGGGGCGACGAAGCCGATGACGAGCCCCACCACCAAGCCCAGCTCGGGGCGCCTGGTGCGCAGCCGTTCCCGCACGCCGAGGCGCAGGGACAGCAACGGGGTCGGCGTCCCCACCACCACCCCGTGCCGGGCCAGCCACTGCACGGCCATCGCCGCGTCGATCGGTCTCGGTACCCCGCCACCCACGAAAACCTCCCCCTGCCCCGGCCGCGCCGGTTCACCGTGTCCGAACTTCTCCCGTGACTCCGCCGAACGCGGCCTGAGGCCGCCGCCGCCGAAGGTGATCAGCGGCACCGCCAGAAACCAGCGACGCCAACCCGACGGCGAACCACCGCCGCCTCCGTCAAGGCGCTCACCGGGGCTCGGTTCCGTAGTGGCCGGGCGGCAGGCGGCGGTCCCGGACCTCGAACACGGCGCGGAGGTGGAGCACCACCCCCAGGACGAAGTACGCGACCACCGGTACGAACCGCGCCGGGGGCCACGGCCAGTCGGCGGACAGGTCGATCCACGCGAGGAACGTGAACGCGAACGGCATCGCGAACGCCCGGGTGTCGTAGGTCCGCAAGGCCGCGTCGACGGCGCGTGAAGCCTCGTCCTCGGCGATCACCGGGGCGCGCAAGGCCTGGCCGAGGACCAGTGCCACGCTCGCGGCGCCGAGCACCAGCGCGGCGGCCCAGCCCACCGGGTCGGCGGCGAGCGTCGCGCACAGCACCACGCCGCCGCCGAAGGTCGTTGCCACCGCCGCCAGGTACCACCGGCCGACCTGTCCCGCCGCCACCCGGAACGACGGCCGGGCGCCCGGGGCGACCACGCGGGTGGCGGCGCGATCGGCCGTGCGGACCCGACGCCACTGCAGCAGCGGGTAAGCCACGACGAGCGCGGTGAACCCCAGGAACCGGGCCGGCACCGGGATCGGCGGGAGCACGGCGACGATCCAGAACACGGAGGAAAGCGCGCTGTAGAGCCGGTAGGACCGCGTGGCCAGCACCCGGGCCCCGACGCGCACGGCGAGCAGCGGCGTCGGCTCGTCCACCTCCGCGCCGTGGCGAGCCAGCCACGTCCGCGCGGCCTGCCTCTCGGCGAGCGTCGTCGACGCCACTTCCACCATCGAACCTCCCCTGTCCCGTGGTAACGCCCGACGAGCCGGCCCGGTTTACCCCCCGTAGCAGCCGGGTGGGAGCGAGCGGGACCGGCGGCGAGCCAGCAACCAGCCGATCAGCTGGAGCGCGAAGACCGTCACCAGGTACGCGAGCGAAATCCAGCCCAGCGGGCCCGGCCACGCCCAATCGACCACGTACACCGGCATCGCCAGCACGACGTACGGGGCGGTCGGGGCGAATAAGTAGGGGTCCAGGGTGCGCAACGCCCCGTCGACCGCGTGCGACGCCGCGTCCTCGGCGATCACCGGCCCGCGCACCACCCGGCCGAGCACGAGCGCCGTCGCGCCGGCGGCGAAGGCCAGCGCCACCGTGTTCACCCCGATCGCGACCTCCGGCGGGTACCAGTGCTTCCAGGTGAACCGCGGCCCGGTCAGGAACGCCGCCGCGCACAAGGCCGCCCCGCCGAGGAACGTGAGGCCCGTCGACACCAGGTACCACCAGCCGACCTGCCTGACCGCCACCCGCAGCGGCGGTGGTGCGGTGGCCCCGGTCAAGCTCTCGGCGAGCCGGTCGCGCCGCTGCGCCCGGCGCCAGCGGGCCACGTGGAACGAGGCGTAGAGGACGGCGAGGACCGCCGCTTCCCCCGGCAGGTCGTTCCACTTGAACACGACCCCGGTGAGCGTCCACAGCACCGCGAGGACGATCGCGAAACCGGGAGTCCCCCGAGTACCGATGCCCCGGCCGCCGAGGCGCAGGGCGAGCACCCGGGTCGGCAACCAGACCGCCACCCCGCGCCGCGCGAGCCACCGCCGTGCCCGGCCCACTTCCAGCACCGTCGGCTCGCCCGGCCACCGCGGATCGACCGGTAGCGCCGGTTCACGCACGTTCAACGGAACTCCCCCCAGTCCCGCGGTAAACGCGAACCGCCCCGGACAGGTTGCCTGTCCGGGGCGGTTCGTTCGAAATTCTTCTACTTCAGGTACTGCGACCCGCGGGTCACCGCCGCGTAGGCGTCGACCGCGCCGTTGCCGTAGAAGCCGTTGAACGACGCGTCACCTTCGCAGGTGGCCGTGAACTCCGGCCCGCGGCCTTCGTCGGTGTAGTCGACCGTCCGCGGCACCGGGCAGGCGATGTCCGACGCCGTGCCCTCGAGGACCCGCTGGACCTTGTCCGGGTCCAGGCCGAAGTCGCCGTGGGACTTCTTGCCGTACTGCGAAACGATCAGCGCCGCGACGCCGGTCGCGTGCGGGGTCGCCATCGACGTGCCCTGCAGCCACTGGTAGTAGCCGACCCGGCCGTCCGGCGCAGTCGCCTTCTTGATGCCCGCGGCCAAGCCGGCCTCGGTGATGTTGCCGTCCGCGTCGATGTTGCCCTCGACGACGCCGACGTTCTTCGGGTACGCCGAGAGGATCTCGTTCTCGACCGTGCGGAACCACGGCGTGCCGAAACCGTCGCGGAAGTAGCCGCCCGGCGCGGAAACCGAGATCTGCTCGGTGCCGTAGTTCGAGTAGTCCGCCTTCGCCTGCGACGGCCCGAACGCGCTCACGCCGATCGTGTGGTTGCCCTCGACCGGCAGGCTGAGGCAGGAGCTGTTGTCGACCTGCCGCGGGTGCGTCGTGTTCGCCGGGTAGTCCGGGCTGGTGGTGTCCGGCTGCGGCGCGCCCAGGTCGGTGTGCTGGTTGCCCAGCGCGACGACCATCGTGACGCCCTTCTTGTGCGCGTAGTTCAGCGCGCGCTGCGTGGCTTCGATGATCGTGCGCTGCTCGGCCTGCTCCGCGGCCGAGTCGGCCGGGTTCGCCGTGCAGTTGTACAGCCACGGGTCGGTGTAGAACGACATGTTGACCACGTCGATGCCGGCGTCGCCGGCGTAGGTCAGCGCGTCGACGGTCGGCTGCAGGAAGAAGTAGCCCGAGTCCTGGCCGGCGCGGATGTTCACCAGCGACACGTTCGGCGCGACGCCCGAGATGCCGAAGCCGTTCGCCGCCGCGGCGATCGTGCCGGCGACGTGCGTGCCGTGCGCGCCGTCGTCGTGGTTGACCGGGTCGACGCAGCCGCGGAACTCGCACGGGCCGTCGACCTCGACGCCGTTGACGTCGAACGGGATGTCCTTGACGAAGTTGCGCGAGTCGGCCGCGTCGAAGTTCGGCGCGATGTCCGGGTGCGTGCCGTCGATGCCGGTGTCGATGACGCCGACCTTGACCTGCTTGCTGCCGGGCTGCTTGGTGCGCGAGAGGTCCGAGCGGACGGACTTGAGGCCCCAGAGCTGGTCGTCCAGCGGGTCCATCCCGACGGCCTTGTTCGCGGCGGCCTTCTTCGAAGCCGCGCCGCGGCCTTCCTTCTCGACGTTGTTGTTCTTGGTCTTCTTGCCGTCCTTCGGCACCGAGCCGATGACCTGCGCCTTGGCGGCGCCGAAGACCGCGCGGTTCGAGGACACGCGCTCGGTGAAGCCGGTGGCCGGGGCGCTGGCCTTGATCAGGCCGACCGCCGAGTTGGTCTCCAGCACCGTGCCGCCCGCGGCCCGGATCGCCTGCTGCGCGGTCGCGATGCTCTGGACGTCCTTGGCGAGCACGGTGAACTCGGTCGCCGGGCCGGCCAGCGCGGGCTGGGCCGAAGCCACCGGCACCGCGACGGCCGTGATCGCCCCGAACAGCGGGACGGCCATGGCCGCGGCGAAAAGCCTGGGTCTCTTCACGATTCTCCTCCTCGGGAAAGCGGTTCCTGCACCGTATAGACCGGACAATGCAGCCACAACGGCCTAACGGACGTTATGGAACAACCGACTTCTGCTCCGCGAAGTGACAAGCTGACAAGTGACCGTCCGTCCGCGGCACCAGTTCGGGCACCTCCTCCGCGCACTTCTCCTGCGCTTTCCAGCACCGCGTGCGGAACCGGCACCCGGACGGGGGATCCAGGGGACTCGGCACGTCACCGGTCAGCCGGATCACCTGGCGGCGGCCGCGCACGGCCGGGTCCGCCACCGGCACCGCGGACAGCAGCGCCTGGGTGTACGGGTGGGACGGTCGTTCGTAGATCTCCTCGTCGGTGCCGACTTCGACGATCTTGCCGAGGTACATCACCGCGACCCGGGTGGACAGGTGGCGCACCACCGACAGGTCGTGCGCGATGAACACGTACGACAGCCCGAACTCGCTCTGCAGGTCGCCGAGCAGGTTCATCACCTGCGCCTGGATGGAGACGTCCAACGCGGACACCGGCTCGTCGCAGATGATCACCTTGGGCCGCAGGGCCAGCGCCCGCGCGATGCCGATGCGCTGGCGCTGCCCGCCGGAGAACTGGTGCGGGTAGCGGTTGAGGTGCTCCGGGTTGAGCCCGACCACGTCCAGCAGCTCACGCACCTTCGCCGCGCGCGACCCCTTCGGCGCGACGTCGGGGTGGATTTCGAAGGGCTCGCCGACGATGTCGCCGACCGTCATCCGCGGGTTGAGCGAGGTGTACGGGTCCTGCAGCACGATCTGGATCTCGCGCCGCAGCTTGCGCAGTTCGGCGCCGCGCATCGAAAAGATGTCGCGGCCTTCGAACTTCGCGGTGCCGGCGGTCGGCTCCTCCAGGCGCATCAGCACCTGGGCCAACGTCGACTTGCCGCAGCCGGATTCGCCGACGACGCCGAGGGTTTCGCCGGGCTGCAGGTCGAACGAAACGCCGTCGACCGCCTTGACCTGCCCGATCGTGCGCTTGAACAGGATGCCGGTGCGCACCGGGAAGTACTTCTTCAGGTCGGTGACCGAGAGGATGGGGTCAGGCACGGGAGTTCACCACCTCTTCGGCGAAGTGGCACGCGCTGGTCCGGCCGAAGCCGATCCCCAGCGGTGGCGGGACTTCCTCGGAACAGCGGGCCTCGGCGCGCTTGCACCGCGGGTGGAACGCGCAGCCGGGCGGGATGTCGAGCAGGCTCGGCGGCAGGCCCTTGATGGTCTCCAGTGTCTGTCCTTTGAGGTCCAGCCGCGGCAGCGAGTCCATCAGCGCGGCGGTGTAGGGGTGCGCCGGGGCGCGGAACAGCTCGACGACGTCGGCCTGCTCGACGATCCGGCCCGCGTACATCACCGCGATCCGGTCGGCGACCTCGGCGACGACCCCGAGGTCGTGGGTGATGAGCACCAGCCCCATCTTGCGCTCGGCCTGGATCTCGGCCAGCAGGTCCATGATCTGGGCCTGCACGGTGACGTCGAGCGCGGTGGTCGGCTCGTCGGCGATGAGCAGGTCGGGGTCGAGCGCGAGCGACATCGCGATCATCGCGCGCTGGCGCATGCCGCCGGAGAACTGGTGCGGGTAGTCCTTGATCCGGCGCTCGGCGGCCGGGATGCGGACGGTGTCGAGGAGTTCGATCGCGCGCTTCCGGGCGTCCTTCTTGGACATCCCGAGCCGGACGCGCAGCTGTTCCTCGATCTGGAAGCCCACGGTGAACACCGGGTTCAGCGCGGAAAGCGCGTCCTGGAAGATCATCGCGACTTCGCTGCCGCGGACTTCGCGGCGCCGTTCCTCCGACGCCGTCAGCAGGTCTTCGCCGCGCCAGCGCACGGCCCCGGCGGTGATCACACCGGGCGGCATGTCCAGGATGCCCATCACGGTCTGCGCCGTGACGCTCTTCCCGGACCCGGATTCCCCGAGCACGGCCAGGGTTTCCCCGGCGTGCACCGAGTAGCCGACGCCGTTGAGGACGTTCGCCACGCCGTCGGCGGTGCGGAACTCGACGTGCAGATCCTCTACTTCGAGCAGGAGTTCGTTGTCGGACAAGGGGATCTACCTCGACTTCGGATCGAGCGCGTCGCGGATGCCGTCGCCGAGCATCACGAAGGCCAGCACGGTCAGGGTGACGAAGGCGCCGGGGAACAGCAGCATGTGCGGGTCGACGCGGAAGTAGTCCCGCGAGTCGCTGATCATCACGCCCCACGAGATCACCGGCGGGCGCACCCCGATGCCGAGGTAGGCCAGCGTCGCTTCGGCGCCGATGAACGCGCCGAGCGCGATGGTCGCGTACACCAGCACCGGCGCGATCGTGTTCGGCAGCAGGTGCCGGAAGATGATCCGCGGGGTGCTGGCACCGAGGCCGCGCGCGGCCTTGACGTAGTCGAGCTGCTTGGCCACCAGCGTCGCCGAGCGCATGATGCGCATGGCCACCGGCCAGCTCAGCACCGCGATCGAGCAGACCACCTGCACGATGATGGTGACCGCGCCGGGGTTCGCGCCGGGCGCGTTGAACGTCGTCAGGATGACGATCGCGCCGAGCACGAACGGCAGGCCGGCGAAGATGTCGCCGAAGCGGGACAGGAGGCTGTCGACGAACCGCCCGTAGTAGCCGGCCAGGATGCCGACGAGCGATCCGAAGAGGACGGTCAGCAGCGTCGAGAAGACCCCGACCAGCAGGGACGCGCGGGCGCCGTAGATGGTGCGCGCGTAGACGTCGTAACCCTGGTTGTCGTAGCCGAACCAAGCGTCCCCGGACGGGCCTTCGTTGGCGTGCGTGAGATCGCTGAAGCCGGCGTCGCGCGAGCTGAACAGGCCGGGCGCGATCGCGATCAGCACGATCAGGGCGATGATCACGGCCGAGACGACGAACGCGGGCTTGCGCCGCAGCTGGCGCCAGGCGTCGCCCCACAGGCTGCGGGGTTTCTGCGGGCCCTTGGCGGAGTCGTCGAGGCGGGACAGCTCGGCCGCGTCGGCCCCGCCGCCGCCCACCAGGTTCGGGTCAGTCATAGCGGATCCTCGGGTCGAGAACGGCGTACAGCAGGTCGACGATCAGGCTCATCAGCAGGTACACCACGACCAGCAGGACGACCACCCCGACGACGGTCGCGCTCTCCCGGTTCTGGATGCCGCGGAAGATGAGCCCGCCCAGTCCGTTGATGTTGAACACGCCTTCGGTGACGATCGCGCCGCCCATCAGCGCGCCGAGGTCGGTGCCGAGGAACGTGAGCACCGGGATCACCGAGTTGCGCAGCAGGTGGACGCCGACGACGCGGCTGTTCGGCTGGCCCTTCGCGATCGCCGTGCGCACGTAGTCGGCGCGGCGGTTCTCGGCGATGCTCGTTCTCGACAGCCTGGCGACGTAAGCCATCGAGAGGCTGCCGAGCGCGATGCCCGGCACGATCAGCTCGCCGACGCTCGGGTTGTCCGACACGCTGGCTTCGATCAGGCCGAGGCCGTTGCTGCCCAGGGCCAGCTGCAGCACGATCGCGGTGACGAACACCGGCAGCGAGATCAGGAACGTGGTCGAGACCAGCACCAGGTTGTCGAGGAAACCCTTGCCGCGCAGGCCGGTCAGCACGCCGGCGGTGAGCCCGATGACCGCCTCGATGACGACCGCGACCACGGCCAGGCGCAGCGTGATCGGGTACGACGTCGCGATCAGTTCGCCGACCGACGTGCCGTTGAAGGTTTCGCCCCAGTCGCCGGTGAACAGGCTCCCGAGGTACTTGAAGTACTGGACGAACACGTTGTCGCCCAGGTGGAACTTCTCCGTCATCTGCGCGATGTAGGCCTGCGGGCAGGCCGTCTGGCCGCACTTGCCGGAGAACGGGTCGCCGGGCACGGCCCAGACGAGGACGTAGATCAGGAACGTGGTGCCGAAGAAGACCGGGATCAGCTGGAGCAGCCGTCGCAGGACATAGCGGATCATGACGAGTTCCTAGTGCGCGCCGGCCGTCGTGAGTGTTCAGGGCGGTGGCGACAACCCGCGGAGCACCGTCACGCCCGGCCCCCGCTACCGCGACCGCCCGGGGGAGGAGCCCGTCGCCCGGGTCATCGGG
>NZ_JBEZDL010000031.1:0-105734 GCF_040648295.1 Amycolatopsis sp. NPDC049159 | reverse complement strand
CGCGAAGGCGATCGGCTTCGTCTCGAAGACGACGGCGTGCGGCGGTCCGGCGGGTGAGCGGACGAGGCCGAGGTACTTCTCGTAGAACGCCTGGGCAACGCCACATCGGGGCGCTCGGGGCCGGCGTTATCCGGTGGGCGGCAGCGGCCAGATCGTCCGCTTGACCCGGTAGTCCTCGACCGCCGCCGCGAGGTGCTCCGGGCGGCACGGGAACCCGCCGCCGCCGAGCGCGCCCGCGGCGCCCGGCACCCAGTTGACCGAAATCTCCTTGGCGCGCAGCAGGTGCGCCACCTCGAAGGCCTCCTCCGGCGGTCCCCACACGCTCGCGGCGTGGGCGGCCGCCGCGGCGGACCCGGCCAGCCGTGCCGCCGCCTCGGGATCCGGCGCGGCCTGGACCGTCAGCAACGGCCCGGGCACCTCCTGCAGCACGGCCGGGGCGTCCGGCGCGAGATCGGCCAGCACGCGCGCACCCCGCCAGAAGCCGTGCTGTTCCTCCGGCCCCAGGCGGGTTTCGGCCTCGAAGCAGAACCCGGCGTCGCTGGTGGCCACCGCAGTGTCGAACAGGCTGAGCTGGTCGAGGTTGTTCAGCGGCCCGAAATCCACGCCCGCGCGGCACTCGGCGACGGCGTCGGCGAGGCCGTGCACCACCTGCTCGTAGTTCTGCCGCAACGTGATCACGCGCGCCGGCGCGAAGTTCTGCCCGGCGTTGTGCGTGCGCGCCCTGGCCAAGGCCCGGAACGTCGACCCGGGTGCGCCGGGCAGCACGACCGCGGCGCTGTTGCCGCCCCACCTCAGGTGCGCCGGCCGCAGCCCGGCGCGGTGGGCGACGTCGATCGCGCCCCCGGTGTTCCCGGCGAAGGACAGCGCGTCCACCTGGCCGGCCACCAGGCTGCGCCCGGTCCGGCGGTCGCCGGTGACCACGCCCAGCACATCGGCACCCAGCACCGGAACGGCGCTTTCGGCCAGGAACTGCACCGAGTCGGGCGTGCTCTCGGCCGGTTTCACCACCACGGCGTTGCCCGCGACCAGCGCGGGCCCGGCCTGGTGCAACGCCGAGAGCAGCGGGAACGCCCAGTGCACGAGCACCCCGACGACGCCGAGCGGAGCGGAGCTGCCCGGCAACGGCGCACCGGCCACGGCGGCGCAGGAACGCAGGTGCCGCACGCCGGCCGCCACCTCGAGCCGCGCGTCGGCGTCCGGCTTGCCGGTGCCCGCGCACTCCAGCTCCACGTACCGGTCGGCGCGGTCTTCGAGGTGGCCGGCGAGCGCGTCCAGCCGCTCCGCGCGATCCGGGCCGCTCAGCCGCGACCACGTCTTCGCCGCGTCCCGCGCGGCCGCGACCGCGGCGGACACGGCGTACTCGTCGCCGATCGGCGCCATCCCGCGCACCTGCCCGGTGCGCGGGTCGAGCAGCAGGGTCGCGGGCCCGCCGGTGACGGCCGGTTCGTCTCCCGGCGTCCGGTGCTCAGTCCCGAACACGCGCGCTCAGGTCGTCCCTCAGCTGCGGGCGCAGCACCTTCCCGGTCGCGGTGCGGGGGATCTCCGCCAGCGTGATCACCCGTGACGGCAGCACCCCCTCGGCGAAGGTGGCCCGCAGCGGCTCGGTCAGCGTCGCGACGTCGGTCTCGCCCCCGGACAGCACGACGGCGGCGATGATCTTCTCCCCGGCGAAGCGGTCCGGCACCGTGACGCACGCGGCGTCCCGGACCTGGGGCAGGGCACGCAGCACGCGGTCCATCTCGTCGAGGGAGACGGTCTCCCCGGCGACCTTGGCGATGTTCTTGAGCCGTCCGGTGAGGACGAAGAAGCCGCGCCCGTCCCGCTCGACCCGGTAGCCGAGGTCCTGGGAGTGGAACCAGCCGTCGCGGAACGCTTCGCGCGTCGCGCCGGCGTTGCGCACGTACCGCGACATGACGTTGAAGCCGCGCATGCAGACCTCGCCCACCTCGCCCGGGGGCAGCGGCGCACCGGCCGGGTCCAGCACGGCGACCTCGTTGCCGTAGACCGCGACCCCGACGGAGGGGATTTCGGCGTCGAGCATCAGCCGCCGGTAGGTGTCGTCGGACAGGCCGGGCGGCATCGTGCAGGAGAAGTTGGTGGTCTCGGAAAGGCCGTAGCCCTGCAGCACGCGAGCCCCGAGGCGCTCGGCGACCGACCGCGCGGTGCGGCTGGTCAGCGGCGCCGCGGCGGAGACGAAGTAGCCGAAGCCGTCGGGGAGTTCGGGACGGCGCCACGTCTCGACGAGCGCTTCGAGGATGCCGGGCACGACGCTCGCGATGCGCGGGCGGTAGGTCCGCAGGGTGCCGGGGTAGGCGAGCGGGGAGAAGGAGTCGCACAGCACCGTGTGCGCGCCGGCCGCCATCGTGCCGAGCACGGTGAAGTGCAGGCCGTTGACGTGGTGGATGGGCAGGCAGGCGAGCACCCGGTCACCCCGGACGAGCCCGTGGTGGCGGCGCACGGCTTCGGCGTTGGCCACCGCGTTGAGGTGCGTCTGGGCGACGAGCTTGGACGCGGCCGTGGAACCGGACGTCGCGAAGTAGAGCGCGTCAGCCGCGGGGTCGATCGCCGGAAGGGCCGCGGTGGGCTCCGGCAGCTCGGTCCAGTGCGGGAGGAGCCGCGAGTCCGGGGCATCGGTGCCGGGCAGGTGGACGGTGGCGAGCGCACCGGCCGCTTCGAGCTGCCGGGCGCGCCGCTCCGGCGGGTCCGACGGCCCGAGCATCAGCAGCCCGAACCCGGCCCGGAGCACGGCCAGCACGGTGAGAACCGACGGAATGTCGTTCGCCGGCGCGAAGCCGAGCACGGCGGGCCGCGCGGTCCCGAACTCGGCGCACAGCCACCCCGCGAGCGCCCGGCTCGCGACGGCGGCCGTGCGGTAGTCCAGGGTGGTCGCGCTGCCATCGGGCGCGACGGCGGTGACGAAGGGCGCGTCCCCCTGGCTCACGGCGAACCAGTCGAGCGCGTCCAGCGGGGTGCGCCACGGCGAGGAGGGCACCGCCGGCCCGGCATCGCCGTAGCGGCGCGCGAGTACGTGATCCGCAACCGTCATCGAACGTAACCCTTTCCTCCGGCGCACCGTCCGTTCCGCCTTGCCGAACGAGCCTAGGCCGGGCGGCCCCGGAGGGCGGTAATCCGGAAACCGGCCCGGAAACGGCGGAGTAATCGCGCGGTTTGCGGTGCCGCCTGGCCGGTGCACGGCGGCCGACGCGCGGGCCCGGCTGCCCGAGCGGGGACCGGGCTCAGCCGACGTGCGGGAGCTGCTTGGCCCCCGGGGCTCAGACGACCGAGGCGCGGGTGGGGACCGCCGTGCTCTCCACGCTCGCCCGCGGCGCGCGGGCCGCGTCTGCCGGAGCCGGGCCCGGGCTCAGCCGACCGAGGCGCGGTCGGGGACCGCCGTGCTCTCCGCTCGTGCGCGGTGCTCCGTTGCGGCCGGGCTGCCCGCCCCAGGGCAGGGGTGGAAACCTCGGAAGCCGGGCCTGGGCTCCGCCGACCTGGTGACCACGCTCGCGCGCGATGCTCCGGCCCGGCCACCGGCGTGCGGGAGCTGCCAGGCCCCGGGGTCAGCCGACCGAGGCGCGGGTGGCCACCGCCGTGCTCTCCACGCTCGCCCGCGGCGCGCGGGCCGCGTCGATCAGCTGTTCCTTCCGCGCCCGCACCGGCGACGGCACCCGCGACAACGCGACCTCCCGCAGCCGGGTGTTCGTGAACGCATAGCGCGTCCAAGCCAGATCACCCGGCCGCCGGACGCAGCGCAGGATTCCGCGGTTCACCAGCAGGCGCAGCCACCGTCCGCTGGCGTGGTAGCCGTCCTCGGCCGCCAGCGTGGCCACCACCGTCTCGGTGACGTCGTCGCCGCACACCGCCACGTCGTAGAGCACCGCCCGCGCCTCCGTGGGCAGCAGGTCGAGGGCGACCTCCAGCCGGGAACGCACCGAGTACGGGATCGGGTCCGGGAGGCTCGCCGGATCCGCGCCGGACAGCCGCCGGCCGTACTCGATCGCGAACAGCGGGTTGCCGCCGAGGGCGCCCGCGAGCGGGACGAGGGACTCCGGGTGCTCGTCCGGGACCGCGTGGCCGGCCGGGATGCGCGTGGCCTTGTACGCCTCCCACATCAGGCGCGCGGCTTCGTCGTCGGCGAGCGGGTGCAGGCAGACCGACGTGCTGTGCAGCTTGCCCCCGCCCCACGACCGGCGGCGGGTCAGCAGGTCCGGGCGGGCGCTCGCGACCACGAGCAGCGGCACGCCGCCCGACCGTTCGAGGAGGTGGTCGAGGAAGTCGAGGACGACGTCGTCGCTCCACTGCAGGTTCTCCACCACCAGCGCCACCGGCGTCCGCGCGGCCAGCGCCTCGAAGAACTGGGTCCACGCGTCGAACGTGTCCGCGGTCCAGGCGCGGTCGCCGTGGTCGGCCTCCAGCAGCACACTCAGGTGGGAGAGGATCCACGGCGCCCGGCGTTCGTCGACGACGCCGTTCACGACGTCGCCCAGCCGCGCCAGCGCGAACGGCATGGCGTCGGCCGCGCCGATGCCCGCCGCCGCGCGGACCAGCTCGGCCAGCGCCGTGACGCGGCTGCCCACGCTGATCGCCGACGGCGTGCGGCCGACCAGCACCGTGGTGCGGGTCCCGGCGTCGCCCGGGCCGCGGCGGCGCCATTCCTCCAGCAGGCGGGTGCGGCCGGAACCGGCCTCGCCGAACAGGGTCAGCAGGTGCGGCTGCCGCAGCGTGCGGGCGCCTTCCAGCGCGGCGTCGAGGGCGGCGAGCTCGCGCTCGCGGCCGACGAACGGGAGGTCGTCCGGCCGGTTCAGCAGCCGCACCGCCTCGGCCGTGGTCGGGCAGACCCGCACCGGGCCCGCGGCGTCGTCCTCCAGCAGGCGCAGGCAGAGCTCGACGAGGTCGTCGGACGGCCGGGGCCAGGACCGCGCCGGGTCGCCGTGGCGCACCACGGCCGGGCCGGTGGCGACGACGACGCGCACCTCGAACGGCAGCTGCTGCCCGTCGGCGGTGCGGCACCGCGGCTCGGCCGTCAGCCTGCCGTTGAGCGCGTGCGCCAGCTGCAGTGCCTGCCACGGTTCGGCTTCGCCCGCCGCCCCGTGCCCGGCGGTGACCAGCCACACCGGGGCCGACGGCGCTCCCGTGACGTCGCGCCAGACGCGGTGCGCGGGACCGAGCAGCGCGGCGCAGTCACCGTCGCCGGTCCCGTCCGGCCCGATCACGCGGGTCCGGCGCGACCGGGCTTCGGCGCGGACGACGTCGTCGAGGTAGCCGCGGATGGCGGCGAGGTCCTGCGGCCCCGCGGACAGTCCGGGCGCGGGCCCGGCGGCGATCACCACCGTGCTGATGCGCTTGAGCTCTTCCAGCGGGACGTGCGCGCCCTCGGTGCCCGCCGTCCGCGGTTCCGGAACTTCGGCGCCGGGCCCGCCGGACGGCGGCTCCGGCGCTCGCTGCCCGGCGACGACCGGCTCGGCCACCTGCCCCAGCGAGCTGTCCTGGGTGAGGATCGCGTGCTCCAGCTGCTGCAGCTCGGGGCTGGGGTCCAGGCCCAGCTTCTCCACGAGCGCGCTACGGGTGCGGCTGTAGACGGCGAGCGCGTCGGCCTGCCTGCCGCGCTGGTAGAGCACCCGCATGAGCAGGCCGCACAGGCGTTCCCGCAACGGTTCCTGCTCGACGAGCACCTCCAGCTCGGTCAGCACCTCGCGGTGCCGCCCGAGGTGGAAGTCCGCCTCCATCCGGTCTTCCAGCGCCATCAGCCGCGCGTTGCCGACGATGCCGATCTCGGGCCAGTCGAGGGCTTGGTCGGTCAGGTCGGCCAGGATCGGGCCCCGCCACATGGCCGTCGCCTCGCCCAGCAGCTCGGACGCCTGCTCCCAGCACCCGCCGGCGAGCGCCGCGTGCCCCTGCACGGCGACTTCGTTGAAGCGCACGAGGTCGATGTCCTGCGGCCGGATGCGCAGCAGGTAGCCGGGGGAGCGGGTGAGCAGCAGCGGCGGTTCCGCGCTGTCGTCCGAGGCGAGCAGTTTCCGGAGACCGGAGACGGCGTTGTGCAGCATCTTGCGTGCGGACACCGGAGCTTCGTCCGGCCAAAGCGCGTCCATGAGCTGGTTGACCGAGATCAGCGAGTTGTGCCGCAGCAGGAGGAGCGCGAGGGTCAGGCGCTGCTTCACGCCGCCCAGCGGAACCCGGCGTCCCTGCGAAGTGACTTCGAGCGGGCCGAGCAGGGAAAACTCCATGAATTCGCTCCAGGTGGTCGCAGCCGGGCCGGTACCAATTCACATCGATCGTGGAAGTCGGTTCGCAGGCGAATTCCCCCAGGGCATCGGGAACCGTGTGGGCTTTGCCGATGATCTTAGGTGATCGGCCGCTCCGAGGTCGGCTGAGCGGGCCTTCCGTGCACATCCGCGGGCACTTACGGGCAGCGGGCGGTACGGACACCGCCATTGTGCTGATCCCGGGCAAGTCCGTCCGCCGCAGGGGGTTCGGCGCGTCCCGCTGACCGGGCAGGCCCGGCGGTCTTTTCTGTCGCCCGATCGGCCCGCAGGTGGGAAAAGGACAAATCGGATTCGATTGTTCGGCCCTTTCCGGCGTTACGACATCCGGGTGGTAGTTCCGGCGCCGAGTGGCAGAAACCGTCGTGCGCCCGGTGAAAGGTGCCACGCACGGTTCCGGAATACGCGCCTCCCGTCGCTCCGAAGTGTGAGGAAAACCCGGTGGATTCCGATCGTTCGGCCCATTCCCGGCATCGCCTGCGTAGGCCTGTACGCAGGCGGTTAACCCGTTGAGCCCTGGGCGCAGGGCGTTCCGGGTGACGTCGGCGGCCGCGGCTAACAAATCCGCGCGCCCGCCGTCTTTCACACGAACCCCACACCGAATCCGGCTTCCCGCCGGTGCTCGAAAGGGATGTCCCATGTCGCGAAGATCGATTTTCGTCGCTCTGACCGCGGTCGGCGCGCTGCTGGCCCCGACGGCAGTGGCATCCGCCGCGCCGCCGGGGGTGGATCCGGCCACCGTCGACCTGACGCTCGCCGCCGGGCAGAGCACGACCGTCACCAAGCACGTCACCACCTCCGCCGTGCCCCCGAACCCCGACCTCGTCCTGCTGGCCGACACCACCGGCAGCATGGGCAGCGCGATCTCGAACGTCCGGACCAACGCCAACGCCATCACCGGGGACGTGCTCGCCGCGCAGCCGACCGCGCAGTTCGGCGTCGCCGAGTACAAGGACTTCAGCGACACCGTGCCGTTCAAGGTCAACCAGGGCATCACCGGGGACACCGCCGCGGTCCAGGCGGGCACGAACCAGTGGACGGCCTCCGGCGGCGGGGACTTCCCCGAAGCCGACCTGAACGCGCTGTACGAACTGGCCACCGGCGCCGTCACCTTCCGGCCCGACGGCACCCGCATCGTCGCCTGGTTCGGCGACGCGCCGTCGCACGACCCCAGCGGCGGGCACACGCTGGCCGACACGATCGCCGCGCTCAAGGCGGCGAACATCCGCGTGGTCGCCGTCAACGTCGGGGCGCTGGACGCCGAGGGGCAGGCCACGGCCATCACCGACGCCACCGGTGGGGTGCTGCTCAACAACGTGCCCTCGAACCAGGTGTCGCAGGCCATCCTGGCCGGCATCAAGTCCATCGAGGTCACGGTGGCCCCGCACGTCACCAGCTGTGACCCGCAGCTGACGCTCACCAACGCCCCGGCGAGCGCCACGGTGGCCAGCGGCGACGTCGCGACGTTCACCGAGACGATCGCGGCGGCGGCGAACGCGGCGCCCGGCACGTACCACTGCTCGGTCGACTACCTGGTCGACGGCGTGTCCCGCGGCTTCGTCGAGACGACGACCGTGCGCGTGCTCGGGTTGAGCATCGACGACGTCACCGTGGCCGAAGGCTCGGGTGGCGCGCCGGTGCCGGCCACGTTCACCGTGTCCCTGCTCGGCGGGGCGAGTCCCGACCCGGTGAGCGTCCACTACGCCACCGCGAACGGCACCGCCACCGCGCCGGCGGACTACGCCGCCACCAGCGGCGACGTCACCTTCGCACCGGGTGAGACGGCCAAGCCGGTCACGGTCCTGGTCAACCCGGACACCGTCGACGAGCCGGACGAGACGTTCACCGTGAACCTCTCCGCCCCGGCCGGCGCCGGGCTGGTGGACCCGACGGGGGTCGGCACGATCGTCGACGACGACCGCGACGGCGCCTTCTCCTGCACCGGCACCGCGGCGAACGTCATCGGCATCACGGCCGCCGTGGCCAACCCGCAGAACCTGCCGTGCGCCGACGACAGCGAGACCGTCCTCGACGCGACGCTCAACGCGGGCCTGATCAAGGTGCAGACCCACGCGCTGACCTCCTCGACCGACCTGACCCCGGACAACCAGTCCGCGGCACCGGCGGCCGGCGACCACGCGCAGGCGACGGCCAAGATCGACAAGACGGTGATCAGCACGGTCGGCCTGACGATCGAGCTGGGCGTGATCCAGTCCCAGGCGGCGGCGACCTGCCAGCCGACGACGGGCGGCCTCGCCCCGGCCCTGACCGGCAGCTCGAACATCGCCTCGCTGAAGATCAACGGCGTCGCGGTCACGGTCGGTTCGGCCCCGCTGACCATCCCGCTGGTCATCGGCTCGCTGAAGCTGAACGGCCAGACGGTGACCGGCGGCGTGGTGAAGCAGCAGGCGGTGGCGCTGGACACGGCGCTGGCGAAGATCGTGCTGGCGGAGTCCCAGGCGGACGTGCACGGAACCACCGCGCACCCGGCGGGCAACCCCTGCCGCCGGTGATCCGGTGAAGTGAGCCGGGGCGGGCGGAGACCCCGCCCGTCCCGGCTCCCTGCTCGGGCGGTCAGGAGTTCGTGGTGCGGTAAACCTCGCCGAGCGCGTGCATGAGCGCGTCGTCGTCACGGTTTCCCAGGCTCCCGACTTCGATCAAGCGACCCCTGCCTGTGGCTGCGGGTTCCTGGTAGACGAACCCGTGGGACGTGGTTCCGCCGAAGCCGTACGTCCGAGCCGGGTCGCTGCCGGGTGGGCGGCTTCCCTTGCTCGGCTGGAGCCAGTCGGCGTAGGTGGTGGTGGCGATGGCGCCGCAAGAAACGCTGATGAAGCCGGGAGCATAGTCTGGGCCGGGTTGGGAACTGCATTGGTCGATGGAAACGGCGGCGGTGTGAATCGGCTGCTCGACGTGGTATTTCTCGATCCCGTGCTTTCCCACGAGTGCTTCCATCGTCCCGGTCGTCAGGGGTTCGATCATTCGGAGCGGCTTCTCTAGGGGTTCTTCCAGACTTCCCCGCCGCCCAGGGTTTCCGGCGTCGCGGCGGGGTAGAACCGGGGCATGGTGAGCACGGAACCCGGGGTCGTCGCCTTTCCTCGGCGGTCGCCCGGTCAGGTCACTCCGCCCGACGGCTACGCCGACCTCCGGGCCCGGCCCGGTCTCTGCCGGACCGTCCTGCCCGGCGGTACGCCCGTCTGGCTCGTCGCGCGGCACGAGGACGTGCGGGCCGCGCTCACCGACCCGCGGCTCAGCTCCGATCCCTCGAAGCCCGGGTTCCCCGCCACCGGCGGAGCACCGGAAGCGCTTCCCGGGTGGTTCGTCGCCATGGACGCGCCCGAGCACACGCGGTACCGGAAGCTGCTCATCCCCGAATTCACCGTGCGGAAGGTGCGGGAGCTGCGGCCCGGCATCCAGCAGGTCGTCGACGAGCGGATCGACGCCATGCTCGCCGCCGGGAACTCCGCGGACCTCGTCGCCGCCTTCTGCCTCGTGCTGCCTTCGCTCGTCATCTGCCAGCTGCTCGGCGTGCCCTACGAGGACCACGAGCACTTCGAGTCCCGCACCCGCGTGCTGGTCAGCCTCGCGTCGACGGCCCGGCAGCGGGAAGTCGCGCTCGGGGAGATCAACACCTACCTCACCGAACTCATCGCCGCGAAGCGCGCGCAGCCCGGCGAGGACCTGATCAGCCGGCTCATCGACGGCGGGGTGCTCGACGACGCCGAACTGCTCGGCGTGGCCATGTTGCTGCTGGTCGCCGGGCACGAAACCACCGCCAACATGCTGTCGCTCGGCGTCGTGACGCTCCTGGAGAACCCGCAGTGGATCGGGCACGAGGGCGTCGTCGAGGAACTGCTGCGGTTCTTCTCCATCTCCGACGTCGTCAGCCTGCGCGTCGCCACCGAGGACCTCGAGATCTCGGGGCAGCTGATCCGCCGCGGCGAAGGGGTCGCGCCGCTCGGGCTGGCGGCGGGGCACGACGGGACCGTGTTCGAGGACGCCGGAGAGTTCTGCCCGGCCCGGTCGGCGCGCCACCACGTCGCCTTCGGCTACGGCATCCACCAGTGCATCGGGCAGCACCTGGCCCGGCTGGAGATGGAGGTCGCGCTGACGACGTTGTTCGAGCGGGTGCCGCGGCTGCGGCTGGCGGTGCCGGCCGACGAGCTCGAGTTCAAGCACGACGGAGTCCTCTTCGGACTCTACGAGCTGCCGGTGCGCTGGTAGCTCACGCGGTCAGGACGTTCACGCCTTCGCGCTCGATTTCCGCGGCCACCGTGGAATCGATGCCGCCGTCGGTGATGAACGTGTCCACTTCGGACAGTTCGGCGAAGCGGGCGAAGTGGTCGTTGCCCACCTTCGTGTGGTCGGCCAGCAGCACGACGCGGCGGGCACCGGCGATGGAGGCGCGCTTGACCATCGCCTCCGCCGGGTCCGGGGTGGTGAGGCCGCGCTCGACCGACAGGCCGTTGGTCGCCATGAACGCCACTTCGACGAACGTTTCGCTGAGCGAGTGCAACGCCCACGAGTCGACCGACGCGAGCGTGCGCGCCCGGAGGCGACCGCCCACCAGCATCACCGTGAGGTTGGGGCGCTTGGACAGCGTCAGCGCGATGTTCACGGAGTTGGTGACCACGGTGAGGTTGCAGTCGATGGGAAGCGCTTCCGCGAGGTGGGCGGTGGTCGTGCCCGCGTCGAGCAGGATCGCGCCCTCCGCGGGCAGCTCGGCGAGGGCGGCCTTGCCGATGCGCTTCTTCTCCGCCGTCATCACGCTTTCACGCGTGTTCAACGCCGGTTCGAAACCCAGGCGCTCGATCGGGATCGCCCCGCCGTGCACCCGGCGGAGCGACCCGTGGCGTTCGAGCGTGGTGAGGTCGCGGCGGATCGTCTCCGTCGTGACCGCGAACTCGCCGGCGAGCTCGGCGACGTCGACCCGGCCACGCGACCGGGCCTGCTCGAGGATCAGCTGCTGACGCTCTTCCGCGTACACCGCGACCCCCGTCCATGTCGTTCTGTGTTGTTGATGATGTTACTTTATGTTGAATCACGCCCGGAGTGCAATGCCGCCGCGGGGGCGGCGAGGGCCTGCAGCTCGCGCTCCAGTTCGGCGTTCACCGCGCTCTGGTGCCGGGCGAGGAAGAAGTGGCCGCCGGGGAAGACCTCCAGGCGGAAGCCGCCTTCGGTGTGCTCGCCCCAGTTCCCGGCCTCCTCGGCGGTCACCTTCGGGTCCTGGTCGCCGATCAGCACGGTGACCGGGCAGCGGACGCGGCGCCCGGCCGGGCAGGCGTAGGTCTCGATCGCCCGGTAGTCGGCGCGGATCGCGGGCAGCGCCATCCGCAGGATCTCGTCGTCGCCGATGACCGTCCGGTCCACCCGGTTGAGCTCGCGGACCTCGTCGAGCACGCCGTCGTCGGTGCGCTCGTGGATCCGCTCGTCGCGGAACGTCGAGGGCCCGCGCCGCCCCGAAGCGACGATGGCACCGGGCGCCCGCAGCCCGCGCAGTTCCAGCCGCCAGGCGGTTTCGAAGGCGAGGACCGCGCCCATGCTGTGCCCGAAGAACACAGCGGGCTTGTCGGAGAGGGCGGCCAGCTCGTCGGCGATCAGGTCGGCGAGCCCGGCGATCGAGTCCACGTTCGGCTCCCGGCGCCGGTCCTGGCGCCCCGGGTACTGCAGCGAAACGACGTCGACGGCCGGCGCGAACCGGGCCGAGACCGGGTGGAAGTAGCTGGCCGAACCGCCGGCGTGGGGGAAACAGACGAGCCGGGTGCCCGCGCCGGGTGCCGGGTGGTAACGGCGGATCCACGACGTCGTGGCGTTGTCCGCGATGTTCACGAGAGCGTTTCCCTTCGACGCGGTTTCTGGTCCGCCAGTCAACCCCGTTCCGGCCAACGGATTCCTTAGTGTTGCCGCTCACACCCGGCGATATCGGGCACCGCGGAATCCGCCGAGGTTCGGGGTTTTCCGGGTCGGGGACGACCTAACGTCGGCGGGGCACGCGATCCGGCCGTGCCCGACGGGAGGAGTCCTGATGACCGCTGACGCGCTCACCGCCGCCCGGCGCAAGGCGACCGAGCTGCGCCGTGCCATCCAGTCGCTGCACCGGATCCACGGGGACAGCCCGCCGATGCGGCGCCTGATGAGCGACCTCGGCTGGATCGAGAGCGGGCTCGGGGAGCTGCCCTCGACGCCGCGCGCGGCCGACGAACGGGTGCTCGTGCCGGACACGCCGTACGCGCGCGAAATGTGGCACGGTGCCGACGACGAGGGGCTGGGCGGCCGCCGCCTTCCGTGAAAGCAGGGTGAGGATGGCGGAGGTGACGGGCGTCGCCGGGCGCGTGGTCGGCCGGCGGCGGGAGCTGGAGGTCCTCGGCTCGGCGTTCGCGAACGCGCGGGCCGGTTCGGCGACCCTGGTGCGGGTGCGCGGGGCCACCGGTACCGGCAAGACGGCGTTGCTGGCGGAGTTCGCGCGGTCGGTTTCCGACCGCGCCGTCGTGCTGTCGGAGACCTGCCGCCGGCCGGGCGGCGGGAGCGCCGGCCGGGCCGCCGAAGGGCTGCTCCCGGACGCCGGGAGCCGGTACGGCATGCCGGTGCCGGTGCTCTCGCGGCGGCTGGGCCGCCGGCTGGCCGACCTCACCGTCGCCGGTCCCGTCGTCGTCCTGCTCGACGACTTCCACCACTGCGACGAGGCCTCCGTCCGGGTGCTGGCCCACCAGGCGCACCGGGGCGCGGAACAGCCCCTGCTCGTCGTCGTCGCGCAGCGGCCCGCCGGCCACCCGCTGTGGCCGCCGATGACGCTGCCGCCCGGCGACGTCGCCACCGTCGACCTGGCGGCCTTCGCCGAGCTCGAGGTCGCCGACGTCGCCGCCGCGTGGTGGCCCGAAGCGCCCGAACCAGGGTTCGCCGGCGAGCTGGCCGGGCTGACCGGCGGCAACCCCGCGCTGCTCGGCGAGGTCTGCGCGGCCCTGCACCTGGAGGGGCTCGCCCCGGACGGGACGGCGCTGGCGCGGGCCCGCGTGCTCGTCCCGGGCGCTCGCGCCCGGCTGGTCGAGCGCGTCCTCGCCGGCCGCCCGGAACACGTGCGCCGCGTCGCCGAGGCGATCGCGGTGTTCGGCGCCCCCGACGTCGAGCTCGTCGCCCTGCTCGGCGGCGTGCCCGAACCGCTCGCCGCCGGCGCGCTGGCCGTCCTGGCCGCGGAAGGGCTGCTGCGCGGCGACGGCGAGGAGCTCGCCTCGCCCGCGGTCCGCGACGCGGTGCTGGCCGGCGTACCGGAGCGGCGGCTCGGCCCGCTGCGGCTGACCGCGGCCCGGCTGCTCAACGACCGTGGCCGCCCGCCCGAGGACGTCGGCGCGCACCTGCTCGGCCGGCGCCTGCTGCCCGAACGCTGGATGCGGGACGTGCTCGCCGAGGCCGCGCGCACCGCGGAACGGTCGGGCCGCCCGCACGACGCCGCCCGCTACCTCGGGGTGCTCGTCGCCGACCGGCCCCAGGACATGCCGGTGCGGATCGAGTTCGCCCGCCTGGTCGGCGTGCGCGACCCGCTGGCGGCCTACGCGACGCTCGCCGGGATGGCCGAACTGGCCGAAGACACCCGCAGCCGGGCCCGGATCTCCCTGCAGCTGGCGATCGCCGCGCTGTCGGCCCGTGAACCCCAGGAAGCGACGCGGCTGCTCACCGGCGCGCTCGACCAGCTCGACGGCGACCACGGCGAGCACCCCGGGGACGCCGACCGCGGCCTGCGGACCGAGCTGGAGGCCGCGCTGCTGGCCGTCGCCTTCGAACAGCCCGGCTCGCTGGACCTCGTCGGCGGGCGCCTGCCCGCGATGTCCGCGCTGACCGGCCAGACCCCGGCCGAGGTCGGCGTGCTGGCGCTGGCCGCGGTCGCGCACATGATCCGCGGCACCGACCGCGACCTCGCCGTCTCCTGCGCGCGGCGGGCCCTCGAACGCCCGGAACCCTCGGTGCGGTGGGCCTGTTCGCTGGCCGCCTACGTCCTGTTCGCCGCCGACGAGGTCGACGAAGCACTGCACGCGCTGGGCGGCCTGTCGCCCGGGCCGGAGCGCGACGGCACCGGCTGGGCGGAAGTCGTGGCCCTGACCGCGCATTCGTGGCTCACGTGCGGCGCGGGCGACCTGTCCCGGGCGCTCTCGGACGCGGCGGCGGCCGTGCGCGCCGCCGAGCGCGACGACCGCGCCGAGCTCGCTACCGCACCCCTGGTCGCCCAGGCGCTGGTCCTGCTGCAGCAGGGCGACGTCGACGGCGCGGCCGCGGCGATGGCCCGCGCCGACGAGGCCGGGCCCGACGGGTCCGTGCTCCGCTTCCCGGCCCACCTGCTGGCCAGGGGACGGCTCGCCGAGGCCCGCGGGGACCTGGAAGGGGCGCTGGCGCACCTGCGCCGGTGTGGTGCCGGGCTGCGCGCGGAAGGCGGTGCCCACCCGCTGTTCGCCCCGTGGTGGCTCGACGGCGCCCGGGTGCTCGTGCGGCTCGGCCGGCGGGCGGAAGCGGCCGACCTCGTGGCGCACGGCGAAGAACTGGCCCGGGCCTGGGGATCCGCGTCGGCGCGAGGGCTGGCGCTGCTCGGCCGCGGCCTCGTGGCCGAAGGCGACGCCGCCGTCGACGGGCTCACCGCGGCCGCCGAAGTGCTCGGCGGGACGGCGGCGTCCTGGTACCTCGCCGAAGCGGAAACCGCGCTGGGGAAAGCACTTCTGCGCGCCGGTGACCACCAGGGCGCGCGCCGGGCGTTCCGCGCCGCCGTGGACCTCTCGGTGCGGGCGGGGTTCTGGAGCCGGGCCGAGGAGGCCCAGGCCGGGGTCACCGCGGCCGGCGGCCGCAACTACCCGGTCACCGGCAGCGTGACCGACGTGCTGACGCTGGGGGAGCGGCGGGTCGGTGAGCTCGCCGCGACCGGCGCCACCAACCGGACCATCGCCGACGCGCTCCAGCTCGCCGTGCGGACCGTCGAAATCCACCTGACGAGCGTCTACCGCAAGCTGGGCGTCACCGGCCGCACCCAGCTGCAGGAGCGGTTCCCCGGCGGCCTGCTCGCACCGGAACCCGCGCTGTGACCGGTGACGCGCGGAGAACGCGGGGGAGTGCCATGCGCCCGGTGCCCGGACTGGCCGTGATCGTCGACGACACCGGCGTGCTCGAAATGGTGCTGCCGTCCGGCGAACACCGCGTGCTCGCCAGCGGCCTCGGCGCGGCGATGTGGATCGCGCTGGCCCAGCACGACTGGGATCCCGCCGCCGCGGCGCTCGCGCTGGCGCCCACCTGCGACCTCGAACCGGCCGAGCTGACCGGTTCCCTGCGCGCGTGGATGGGCGACCTGGCGGCGCTGGGCGTGCTGAGCACCGATCCGGCCGACGGAAAACCCTAGAGTTGCGCGGTTTTCGTTGACCGGCGGACCCGCCGTGACCGACGCTCCCCACGCACGGAGGAAAAGTCCCCGAAGACTCAGGGAGGCGCGGTGGGCGGGCAGGCGCAGGATCGGCCGGCCGTGATCGGCGGCGGGGTGATGGGCTCGGCCATCACGGCGATGGCACTGGGACACGGAGTTCCGGTCACCCTGGTCGAAATCGACGGCGAGGCGGTGGAACTCGCGAAGCGGCGCGTGGCCCAGCAGCTGCGGCACGGCCGGCTGATGGGCGCGTTCCCCGACGTCGCCGAAGGCGAGCTGACCGCGACGACCGACCTGGGCGCGGCGAAGGACGCGACGGCGGTCATCGAAGCGATCATCGAAGACGACAAGGTCAAGGCCACCGTGCTCGGTGAGCTCGCGGCGCTGGTCGCCCCGGGGACCCCCTTGATCAGCAACACTTCCGGCATCCCGGTCGACGAACTGGCCGAAGCGGTCGAACGGCCCGCGGACCTGCTGGCGACGCACTTCATGAACCCGGCCTACCTCATCCCGAACGTCGAGGTCGTCCGCGGTCCCCGCACCGATCAGTCCACTCTGGACGCGGTGCTGGGCCTGCTGGAACGGCTGAGCCGCAAGCCGATCGTCGTGCGGGACTCGCCGGGGTTCGTCACCAGCCGGCTGCTGCACCCCATGATCAACGACGCCGCGCGGCTGGTCGAGGAAGGCACCGCGTCGGTGGAAGCCGTGGACGAGCTCATGCAGGGCTGCCTCGGCCACCCGACCGGCCCGCTGCGCACCGCCGACCTGATCGGCCTGGACAACCTCGCGGACGCGCTGCGGGCGCTCGCCGAACGCACCGGCGACCCGCGGCACGCGCCGTGCGCCCTGCTGCAGTCCAAAGTGGCCGACGGCCACCTCGGCCGGAAGACCGGACGGGGCTTTTACGAGTACGGGAAGGTGTTCTGAGTGAACGACGTCTCCACCACCGCAACCCCGGCGCGCACGCCGGAGGCCGTCACGCGGGAGATCCGGGAGTTCCTGACCGGACGCGTCAAGCAGGACGTCCCGGACGACCAGGACCTCTTCCGCACCGGCCTGGTCTCCTCGATGTTCGCCATGGAGCTGGTCGTGTTCCTCGAGCAGACCTACGGCATCGCCATCGTCGGGCCGGACCTCAAGCTCGACAACTTCCGCACCGTCGAAAGCATGACGGCGCTCGTGGGGCGCCTGCTCGATGAGTGAGCACCCCCTCGCGGCGGCCGCCGCCGAGCTGACCGCCCGGGTCGGTGACCGGGCGGCGGCCTGGGACGTCGAGGGACGGCTGCCCGAAGACCTGTTGCGCGCGCTCGGCGCGCGGGGCCTGCTGTGCGCCGAGGTGCCCGCCGAATTCGGCGGGCTCGGCGTCAGCAGTCTCCACAGTGGATGGTTCACCGCGCACGCCGGCTCGCTGTGCAGCTCGCTGCGCAGCGTGATGACCTCGCAGGGCATGGCGGCCTGGACCATCCAGCGCTTCGGCGACCGCGCCCAGCGGGCGGACTACCTGGGCCGGCTCACCTCCGGCGACCTGGCCGCGGTGGCCTTCAGCGAACCCGCGGCGGGCAGCGACCTGTCGTCGGTGGCCACCACCGTCCGCGCCGACGGCGACGACGTCGTGGTCAACGGCGAAAAGGTCTGGATCACCGCGGCGGCGTACGCGGACCTGATCGTGGTCGTCGGCGAGCTCGACGGCCTCGGCACGGCGGTCGTGGTGCCCTCGAACGCCGAGGGCGTCACGATCGAGCGAGTCCCGCACCCCAGCGGGTGCCGCGCGGCCGGTCACTCGACCGTCCGGCTCCACGACGTCCGGCTGCCGCGCTCGGCGGTGCTCGGCGGCGGCGGGGTCGAGCTGTCCATGCTCATCACCACCGCGCTCGCCTACGGCCGGATCTCGGTGGCCTGGGGCTGCGTCGGCATCCTGCGGGCCTGCCTGGCCGCGGCCGGCGAGCACGCGGCGAACCGGCACCAGGGCGGGGTCCCGCTGGCCGACCGCCAGCTCGTGGCCCGGCACCTGGCCGACCTCTACGCCGACGAGCAGGCCGCGACCCGCGTGTGCGAACACGCCAGCCGGGCCTGGGACGACCGTTCACCCGAGATGGTGGTCGCGACCGTGCTGGCCAAGTACGTCAGCTCGACGGCGGCGGCCCGCGGGTCGGGCACGGCGGTGCAGGTGCTGGCCTCGGCCGCGGCCCAGGACGGCCACGTGGTCGCCCGGGCGCACCGCGACGCGAAGCTGATGGAACTCATCGAAGGCAGCAACGAGATCTGCCAGCTCATCCTGGCGGGGCACACCCGTGTCCTCGTGAATACCGGCGACTGAGGAGGATTCCGGTGGCTAGCACGACCATGGTCAAGTGCCTGGTGTGGGACCTCGACGAAACCCTGTGGAACGGCACGTTGCTCGAAGACGGCACCGTCGAGGTTTCCGAAGAGATCCGGCAGCTCGTGAAGACCCTCGACGCGCGCGGCATCCTGCAGTCGGTGGCGAGCAAGAACGACCACGAACACGCCTGGGCGCGGCTGGAGGAGCTCGGCCTCGCGGAGTACTTCGTGCTGCCGCAGATCGGCTGGCACGCGAAGTCCCAGTCGGTCAAGGCGATCGCCGACGAGCTGAAGTTCGCCCTCGAGACGATCGCGTTCGTCGACGACCGCGACAGCGAACTGGCCGAGGTGACCTACCACCACCCGCAGGTGCGCACCTACCGCGCGGAGGACGTGCTGGAACTGGCGGACCTGCCGGAGTTCAGCCCGGAGACGGTCACCGTCGACTCGCGGCGGCGGCGTCAGATGTACCAGGCGTCCTTCCGCCGCCAGGAGGCCCAGGCCGGGTTCGCCGGCCCGGACGAGGACTTCTTGCGCTCGCTCGACCTGCGGATGACGATCCTGCCGGCCACCGACACCGAGCTGTCCCGGGTGGAGGAGCTGACCCGGCGCACCAGCCAGATGAACGCCACCGGCATCCACTACTCCGACGAGAAGCTGCGCGGCCTGCTGGACGACCCGTCGCACCGGGTGCTGGTGGTCAGCATGCGCGACCGCTTCGGGCCGCACGGCGCGGTCGGGGTGATCCTGCTGGAGATGTTCGAGGAGTTCTGGCACCTCAAGCTGCTGGCGACGTCGTGCCGGGTCGTGTCGTTCGGCGCGGGCTCGATCATCCTGCGCTGGCTGGCCAACCAGGCCGCGAGCGCCGACGCGCACCTGGTCGCCGACTTCCGGGCGACCGACCGCAACCGGATGATGGAGATCGCCTACCGCTTCGCCGGGTTCGCCGACGACGCGTGCGCGTGCACGGCCGTGCTGCCCTCCGGCGAGGTCCCGGGCCTGCAGCGGCTGCACCTGGAGCCGGTGCCGCAGGAGGAGCCCACGACGGTGTCCCTGGTGGCGCCCGACCTCACCGAGCCGGTCGGCGTGCGCTGAGGTTGATCCGAGGAAGGGCCCGCTCCCGGTTTCGGGGGTGGGCCCTTTCCCGTTGCCGGGCACGGAGAAAGGCCGCCACGGTGGGTCCGTGGCGGCCTTTCCGCGGGTGTTTCAGCCGGCTTTGCGGATGAGCGTGATGCCGTCGGCCATCGGCAGCAGCGACATCTCCACGCGCGGGTCGTCGCGCACGAAGCGGTTGAACTCGCGGATGGCGACGGTGTCGGGGTCCTGGGCTTCGGGATCGGTGACGCGGCCGAAGAAGAGCGTGTTGTCGACGACGATGAGCCCGTCGGGCGCCAGCAGCCCGAGCGCGGCCTCGTAGTAGGCGGCGTACCCGACCTTGTCGGCGTCGATGAAGACCAGGTCGACGGTGCCCGGCCCGTACTCGTAGAAGAGTGTGTCGAGCACCTGGGTCGCGGGATCGATCCGCAGGTCGATCCGGTCTTCGACGCCGGCCCGCCGCCAGTAGGGCCGCCCGAACGCCGGCCAGCGGTCGGTGACGTCGCAGGTGATGAGCAGCCCGGTGGCGGGCAGCGCCCGGGCCATGCAGAGGGAGCTGTAGCCGGTGAAGGTGCCGACCTCCACCACCAGCCGCGCCCGGGTGAGCTTGACCAGCAGCGCGAGCAGCCGGCCTTCTTCCGCGGACACCTGCATCGCCGCGCCCATGGGCAGCGAGGCCGTCTCGTCGCGCAGTTCGCGCAGGATCTCGTCCTCGGCTTGCGAATGCTCGCTCACGTAGCCGAGCACGTCGGAGGACGCCAGTAGTTGGGTCGCCATGGCGGAAGCCTAGGTTCGCCGGATCCTGGAAGTGTCTAGTTCACAGGCGGAGCAGTCCCTGGTGCACGCGGTGCAGCAACGCGAGCGGCGGCCGGCCCGCGATCCCGAGCTCCGCGACGTCGGCGACGAGCAGCCCGAGGCCGATCCCGTGCTGCACGAGGTCGCGGGTGGCGTCGAGCGACTGCCGGAGGTAGGCGGAGACCTCGGCGATCGAGGTGGGGATCTGGCACATCCGGCACAGGGCGGTGAGATCCGGATCGAGGCCGGCGGCGCCGCGGTGCCGGCCGGTGGCGAAGAGCATGACTTCCGGCGGCAGGACGTGCCGGGCCCGGGGAGGCGGGGGAGTGCTGCCGCGGACGTAGGGGCGGGGGCGTTCCCGGGTGGTGTGTTCGCCGAGGGCGGGGATGGGGTGCGTCCCGAGACTGGCGGCACGGCGCCCACGGGTGCGGTCGTCTTCGGCGGGATCGAGGGGCTTGCCGGGGCGGGTCTCGTGGACGGCTTCGCTGCGCTCCGCGCCGGTGTCACGGCCGCGGGCGGGTTCGGTTCGTTCCGCTCGGCGTGGGCCGCGCTCGCGGGTGGCATCGCCCGGGCCGGGGTCGCGGTCGGCGTGGGCGGGTTCCGCGGGGCCGGTTCGGTGCGTGCCGGTGCCACGCTCGCCGGTGCGGGCGGGGTCGCCGGTCTCGCCGGGTCCGGTTCGCTCGTCTCGGCGCGGGCGGCGCTCGCGGGTGGCATCGCCCGGGCCGGGGTCGTGGTCGGCGTGGGCGGGTTCCGCGGGGCCGGTTCGGTGCGTGCCGGTGCCGCGCTCGCCGGGTCCGGTTCGCTCGCCTCGTGGGCCGCGCTCGCGGGTCGCGTCGCCCGGGCCGGGTTCGCGGTCGGCGTGGGCCGGTGCGGCGGACTCGCCACGGCCGGTTCGGCGCGGGCCGGAGTTGCGGCCGCTCTTGCCGGGGCCGTGGGTGGCGTCGCCGGCGGCGGCGCCGGGACCGGCGTCGTGGCCGGCACCGCCCGCGGCCGGGCCCGCGGCTTTCCCGGAGCGGGTGCCGCGCTTGCCCCGGGTGGCGTCTTTGGCCTTGCCGGGGCGCGCGCCGGTCCCGGCGGCGGAGTCGTGGGCGGTCTTACCGGAGCGGGTCGCGGAGCCCGAGTCACGATCGCCAGTGGGCGCGTGGTCCGCGGCGCCGGCGGTCGTGCCGGTACCGGTCGCGGCGGCGGCACCGGAGCCGCGGCCGCCCTTGCCGGTGCGGGTCGCGGTGCCCGAGTCGCGATCGCCGGTGCGGGTCGCACCCCCAGCGCCCGCCTCCGTCGCCTTCCCGCCCCGCCTGCCCCGCCCCGCGGCCGGCCGGGCACCGCCAGCCGCCTTCCCCGGCCGCGAGTCCCGCTCACCGGTACCCTTACTCGCCTCTTCGACGGCCTCCACCTGCGGCTCCGGCGCGTGAGCCGGGTCGGAGTTGGGTTTGGGTGTGAATCCATGCGCCGCCCACACCTCGTAGTCGCCCCAGCCGCCGAAGGACAGGGATGCCGAGCCGATCTTCGCGGGGCGGCGATCGTGGGAGTTTTTCATGTTCGCGGCCTCGAAACCGGTCGGACGGGGTGTCGAGCCACCTTCACCCACGGCCCTGGCGGGGTGTCAAGTCGCTTTGCCTTAATGTAGGGATTTCTGGGTCTTCGTGGGTAGTGCGTTGTCGGCAGGGGTCAACCGCAGACAAAACGAAGGTGCTGGACTTGTTAAACCAACATTGGTCGTCTTAGGCTGGAGAGCCACGTCACCCACCGGTACACCGCCGGGGGAGTGACGGAAAGCAGCCGCTGTGGGGCGGAGGGTGATGGTGGTGCCCGGATCAGGTAGAGCCGGATCGGCGTGGCCGGTCGCGCCTGCCCTGCTCTCCGTGGACACCGTCGCGCGGAGCGCAGGGCCCGTTGCCGCGCCCGTTTTGACCGTTCCCTGGCTCGGGGAACGCGACGACCGTTCCCGCCGCACCGCCGAAACGCGGCTGGTCGAACGGGAGGACGAGATCGCCGTGCTGCGGCGGGGGATTCGCGGGGTGCTGGCCGGGCGGTCGGGCCAGGTGACCGTCGTCGGCCCGCGCGGGGCCGGGCGCAGCGCGCTGCTCGCCGCCGCCGTCCGGGAAGCCAGGGTCGCCGGCGTCATCACCGCCTTCGCCTCCTGCTCGCCCGGGGAATCGGCCGTGCACCGCGGCGTCATCAACCGGCTCTTCGCCGACATCGCCGACGCCGACTGCCGGCTCGACGGCGGGCCGCGCTCCTGCGGCCGCACCTCGGCCGAGCGGTCCATCCCGACCCTCTGCGGCGACTTCGTGGGCGTCGCGAGCCAGGGTCCGCTGCTGATCGCCGTCGACGACGCCCAGTGGGCGGACCCCGGCTCGAAGGCCTGGCTCGAAGCCATGGAGCACCGGCTGCAGCAGGCGCCGATGCTGCTCGTCCGGTCCGTGCTCGCCACCGGTGAGCACGCGGCCGTGCCGGGCGGGGACACCGCCGCCGTTCGGCTGCTCACCGAGGACGGCCTGCGCGAGCTGGTCGCCGACCGATTCCCCGGCAGCCTGCCCGACCCCCGCTTCACCGCCGGCCTGCACCGGGCCACCGGCGGACGGCCCGCGCTGGTCGCGCCGGTGCTCGAACGGCTCGCCGCCGCCGGGGGCGACCCCGTGGCCGAGCACCTGCCCGCCGTCACCGCGCACCTCGCCGACGTCCGCGCCGCCGAGCTGGCCGTCTCGATCGCGGCGCTGCCCGCCGACGCCTTGAACCTGTTGCGCGCCATCGCGGTCTGCCGCGGGCTGCTCGACTTCGACCTCGTGACGAACCTGGCCGGCCCGCTCGCCGGCCGCGTCGGCGACGCCCTGCGCCAGCTGATCGGGTTCGGCCTGGTCCGCGAAGGCGCGCCGACGCGCATCGCCGACGGCACCACCGCCGACGCCGCGCTCGGCACGCTGAGCGCCGCCGAACGCGGCGAGCTCGCGAACCGGTGCGCCGAACTCGCCTACCGCGCCGCGGTCCCGGACGACCAGCTCGCCGAACTGCTCTCCGCCGTCCGCCCGGTCGGTGCCTCGTGGGCGGTGGCGACCCTGCGCCGGGCCGCGGAACGGCGCCGGGTGCTCGGGGACGACGCGGGCGCGGCGCGGCTGCTCGGCCGGGCGCTGCGCGAACCGGTCAGCCCGGCCGAACGCCGGAAGCTGATGCTCGGGCTCGCGCTGGCCGAGGTCGCCGACGAACCGGAGCTGAGCGACCAGCGCCTGCAGCGCGTCCTGCTCGACACCGGCCCCGAGGTCTCCGGCGCGGTCCTGCTCGAAGCGGCCGACCACCTGCTCGCCCGCGGCGACACCCGCACCGCGCACCGCGTGATCGCCGCGACCTGCCGCCGCCGCAGCGGGTTCGAGGCCGGCACGTCCGCGCTGGCCGCGCTGGGCAGGCTGGCGCAGGAAGACTGCGCGGCCGGCCCGGTCGTCCCGGCCCCCGCGTTCGACGCGCCGCACCCGGAGCCGGGCGACACCGACCCGGTGCGCGCGGCGACGACCGCGGTCGAGCTCGCCCGCCGCGGCCGCGAGCCCGGCCGGGCCCGGGAACTCGCCCGGCTCGCGCTCGAACCGCGCGCGAACCTGCCGCACACCCTGCGCCTGCGGGCCGCGTGGGTGCTGTTGTGCACCGACGAGCTTTCCGAGGCCGTGCTCGGCCTCACCGACGTCCACCAGGACGCGGTCCGCGCCGGGGCCCGCGCGGTCGCGGCGAACGCGGTGCTGCTGCGGGCCCGCTGCGAACTGCGCCGCGGCAACCTCGGCCAGGCCCAGGCCGATCTCGAAGCCGCGGTGGCCCGGCTGCCCGAACGCGCCTGGCACCCGCGGGCGCTGCCCGGGCTGCGGGCCGTGCGCGCGGAAGCGGCACTGGCCGCGATGCGGCTCGACGACGCCGAGCGCGCGGTGAGCCCGGTGCTGCCGGCCGGTGCGGACGACGGCCTGGCCGCCGGGTACCTGCTGCTGCAACGCGGCCGCGTCCACCTGGCGAAGGGGGACGCGCGAGCCGCGCTCGAAGCGTTCCGCGCGGCCGGGCGCGGCACCACCGGGCGGCGCGAAGGCAACCCCGTCGACCTGCCGTGGCGGACCGGCGCGGCGCTGGCACTGGCCCGCTCCGGCGCCGACGGCGCCGTCGAACTGGCCCGGGAAGCGTTGGCACGCGCGGAAACCTGGGGCGTGCCGGGCGCGCGCGGCGCCACGAGCCTGCGCCTGGCCGACGTCTTCACCGGCACCGAACGCCGGGCGCACCTGGAACGCGCGGTCGAGCTGCTGGAGGGGACGGCCCGGCGCGTCGACTTCCTCACCGCCGTCACCGAACTCGCCGCCGCGCGGCTCGACGACGGGGACGTCGCCGAAGCCACCGCCTTGATCGGGCGGGTCGCGACCCTGCGGCCGCAGCTGCTGCCGGCCGGGCTCGCGGAGAAGATCCGCGACGTCTCCGGCCGATTGGCCCGCCGCGGGCACGACACCGCCGCCCGTCCCGCGCCCGGCGACCCCGCCGGCGCACTGTCCGAACAGGAGGCCCGGATCGCCGCACTCGCCGCCGCGGGCCGCACGAACCCCGAGATCGCGCGGGCGTTGCAGCTGAGCAGCCGCTTGGTGGAGCTGCGCCTGACCCGGATCTACCGCAAACTGACCGTGACCGGCCGGGGGCAGCTCGCCGAGCTGATGAGCCCCGGCTCCGCAGCGAGTTGATGGCCGGTGCTGCTGGAGCGTGACACCGAGCGGGCCGCCATCGCGACCGCGTTGAACGCGGCCGCGGGCGGCGACGGCTCCCTGCTGCTGATCAGCGGGCCGGCCGGCAGCGGGAAGTCCGCGCTGCTGCGCGACACCATGGCGGCGGCGCTCGGCGCGGGCGCCCGGGTGCTGCGCGCGGACGCCACCCGGCTCGAAGAGGACTTCGCCTTCGGTATCGCCCAGCAGCTGTGCCGCCCGGTGCTCGTCGCGGCCGGCGAAGCCGAGCGGGACCGGTGGTTCCAGGGTGCGTCCGAGCAGATCCTGCGTGCCCTGACCGAAGAACGGCTGATCACCGACGGCCACGAGCACTACCTGCCGACCGAAGCCGTCCTCTATGGACTGCACACGGTCGTGCACGCGATGTCGCACGACGACCTCGTCGTGGTGATCGTCGACGACCTGCAGTGGGCCGACCAGGGATCGCTGCGCCTGCTGGGCTACCTGGCCAAGCGGCTGAGCGGATCGCGGATCCTGCTGGCGCTGGCGCTGGCCGACGAATGCGAGGCGCCGAAGTACCCGCTGGTGCACGAACTGGTGACGGCGGCCGCGCGGATCGTCGTGCCCGCACCGCTTTCGCGGTCGGGCGTCGCTTCGATGGCCGAGGTCGCGTTCGGCGAACGCGCCGAGGAGCCGTTCACCGCGATGCTGCACGAAGTCTCCGGCGGCAACCCGGCCGACGTCGCGACCGTCCTCACCGGACTGGTCGCCGAAGGGCTGCGGCCGGTCGCCGCGCAGACCGCGGCCGCGGAAACCGAAGCCGTGCGGCTGCTCGACCACCGCGTCCTGATGTCGCTGAGCTCGCAGCCGCCCGCGGTGCTCGCGCTGGCCCGCGCGGTCGCGGTGCTCGGCGACCTCGCCGAACCGGGGCTCGCCGCCGACCTCGTCGGGCTCGACGACGTCGAGTACTCCTCGGCGGTGCAGCACCTGGAGCGGCTGGGCCTGGTCGACCGCGAGGACGGGCGGATCGGGTTCGTCACCACGAGCGTGCGGGACGGCATCGAGTCCGCGATCCCGGTCGAACTGCGCGAGGACCTCTACCGGCGCGCGGCGCGGCTGCTCTACGAGCACGGCCGCCCGGCGGAGCGGGTGGCCGAGACGCTGATGAAGGTCGGCATCGCCGAAGACCCCTGGGAAGTGCGGATCCTCAGCTCGGCCGCGGGCAGCGTGCTGGAACGCGGCGCCGGCGAACTCGCGGCGCGCTACCTGCGCCGGGCCCTGCTCAACACCGCGCCCGACAGCGAAGAACGCGGCCGGCTGCTCGTCGAACTCGCCGCCGCGGAACGGGGTTTCGACCTGGTCGCCGCGGCCCGGCACCTGTCGCAGGCGCTGTCGCTGCTGCCACCCGGTCCGCAGCAGGCGGAAGCGGCGCTGTGGATCCCGCCCGCGTACGCCGCCGCGGCACCGAACCTCGGCGCGGCCGTGCGCGCCGCCGTCGAACCCGTGCTGCGCGCCGGGGAACCGGCGGAACTGGCGCTGCGGGCCGAAGCCCGGACCTGGTACCCGGGGATCGGGCAGCCGGGCCGCGGCGAGGCCGCGCTGGCCCGCCTCGCCGAACTCGAGCACACCGGACGCCTGGACGCCCCGGCCGGCCGGGAGCTCGCGGTGGTGCTGCTGCACACCGCGGTGCTCTCCGGCAGCGTGCCGGTCGACGACGTCGAGACCGTCCTCAAGCGACTGGTCAGCGAAGAGCCGCTCGACCCGCGGCACGCCTACACGTCGCTGCCGCTGCTGGTGTCCACCTCGGTCCTCGCCGACAACGCCGCCGTGCTCGAGCCCGCGCTGACCGCGGCCGCGCAGGCGGCGCAGGAGCACTGGCCGGACACCGCGCCGCTGATCGCCGCCGAACTCGCGGAAGTCAAGCTGGCGCAAGGGGAGCTGGCCAAGGCGCGGCGGATCGCGCTCGGCGTGCTGGAAGGCACCGACCACGAAGCCTGGCCGGACGCGCTCGCGCGGTCGGTCACCACCCTCGCCCAGATCGCCCTGGAGACCCAGGATCCCGAGCTCGGCGAACGCCTGCTGGGTACGCCGATGGACGGCACCGACCACCGCGTGTTCGCGGCGCGGCGGCTGACGCGGGGGATGATCGACCTGGTCCGCGGCGACCCGGCGACCGCGCTGGGCCGGTTCCTCGACTGCGGGCGGCGCCTGGAGCGCGAGGGGTGGGTCAACACACCCCAGTACCCGTGGCGGATCTGGGCGGCGCTGGTGCAGCAACGGCTCGGCGACCTCGCCGCGGCCCAAGCGCACGCGGCCGAAGAGGACCAGTTCGCGCAGCACTGGGGGACTCCGCTGAGCGTCGGGCGTTCCCTGCGCCTGCAAGGGATGCTGACCGGCGGCGCGGACGGCATCGCGCTGCTGCAGGAGGCGGCCGGCATCCTGCGCGAGTCGGAGAACGTCGTCGAGCGCGCCCGCACCGCCGTCGTACTGGGTGCCCGGCTGCTCGACGCCGGGCTGCCCGAAGCCGAAGACCTGCTGGCCGAGGGCCGGGAACTGGTCAAGGCGATCGGCGCGTCCTGGTTGGACGGCAGCGGCGAAACCGAGCTGAACGGTCCCGTGCTGCGGTTTTCCGGCGACAGCCTGGGGAACCTCACGAAGACCGAAGCCGCGGTCGCGCGGCTCGTCGTCCAGGGCTGGACGAACCAGCGGATCGCCGATTCCCTCGGCGTCACGCGGCGCGCGGTCGAGAAGAACCTCACCGGCACCTACCGCAAGCTCGAAGTCAGCGGCCGGGCCGAGCTCATCGAGCGCTTCGGCGCGCTCGAGCAGGAGAGCTGATTCCCCTTGCCGCACCCCGCACCGCGAGGGTCCGCACCCCAGGTTCGGTACGCCCGTGCGGTGCGGGGTGCGGGGGTACGGACCCCCTTTTCTCCAGGTTTCCCAGGTCAGGAGCCAAAAGGGCAGCGCCGGTGCCCGTCCGCCCGGGGTTCGGTACCGCACCGCACCGCACGGCGCTCCGTACCTCCGTACCCCCACCGCCTCCGCACCACAGTGTTAAGAACGGGTGTCCGGATTGTGTTGCCCGGGATAATCAAGCGTGCATAACATGATCTGCATCACCCCGGAGACACGGCTCACACAGTGACTCGCAGCCGTCGGCCTTCTCGCCCCCGGGGCTTCAGCTTCCAGCCGGAGAAAGGAATGCCTTCATGAGTGCGGACGTTGCGGATCTGGCTGTGGGTATCGGGGTGGCCGGGGTCGCGGACCAGGCGGTCCGGACGGCCACCCGAAAGCCCGCGCTGCGCGCCATCACCCCCGAGATGTGCATGGTGAACCTGGACCACCGGCTGCGGATCGTCTCCGCCAGCATGGAGTTCTTCCGCGTCTTCGAGCGCAGCTCGGACGCGGTCACCGGCACCGGTCTCTGCGACCTGCTGCACCCCAGCGTGCGGAGCAAGGTCGAGAACCAGCTGCGGCTGCTGGCGCGCGGTGAGCGCAGCCGGTTCGTCGAGCGGATCCTGGTGATGCGCGAGAACGGCACGACGTTGTCCGGTGAGTTCATCGGCTCCACGGTGCACGGTGTCGGCGACCGCCTCGACAGCCTGACGGTCGTGTTCCGGCCGGACAAGAACGAGCGCGGCAACCAGGTGGCCTGCAGCAAGAAGAAGATCCTGTCCGAGATCGACGCCCGGATCCTCGAGGGGGTCGCCTCCGGCGTCTCCACGATCCAGCTGGCGGCCAACCTCTACATGAGCCGCGGCGGCGTGGAGTACCACGTGACGACGCTGCTGCGGAAGATGAAGGTGAAGAACCGGCCGGCGCTGATCTCGAAGGCCTACTCCATGGGCATCTTCGGGGTCGGGTCGTGGCCTCCGCGTGCGCTGCCGGACTTCGTGCGGTGACTCCGGTGGCCGCGATGGGTGCGACGGGGCTCCCGGACGAACTGAACCACCGGGCGCGGGCGATGCTGCGCGCGGTCGCGGCCGGCCGGGCGGAAATCGCTTGCAGCTGCGAGCCCGACCTCTACATCGACGGGCTGGTGTGCTGCGACCAGTACACCGCCCACGAGCTCGCGCACCGCGGCCTGCTGGCCCCGGCGCGGCCGGGCCGGGTGGGGCAGCGGGTGCGCGCCCGGCTGACCCCGGCGGGAGCCGCGGCGCTCGGGACGGTGGGCGAAGCGGCGTGACGAGGGAAAACAGCTTGGCGGGCCGGGTGTCCTTCCGGGAATCGGAGGGCCACCCGGCCCGCCTTGTCGTGTTCGGCGCGCGGTCCGAAGATCTGGCTTTGTGTTGGTTTGTTGCCACGCGGCGTGGTCGACGTTCTTCCTGGCCACAGTGCAAAGATCAGCGACTTCCGAAGATAACGGTTGAACTTCCGGTGAAGTTGGGTCTTGCAAACGCAGATGAACACAGGCAATATCAACCAAACCAACGAGGACCCCGGCGGAGGTGTGCTGAAGTGTTCGTGACCCTGACGGCGAACCCGAGCGTCGACCGGACGATCGAGGTCGACCGGCTCATCCGGGGCGAGCTGCACCGGGCTACGGGTGCGCGTGTCCAGCCGGGAGGCAAGGGCATCAACGTCGCACGCGCGCTCGTGCGCAACGGTCTCAAGGCCAGGGCAGTGGTCCCGGCCGGCGGTGCCGACGGCGACCACCTGATCAGCCTGCTGCACGACTACAACATCGACGTGGTCCGCGTGCGGACCGCGGAACCCGTGCGCAGCAACATCAGCGTGGTCGAACCGGACGCGACCGTCACCAAGGTGAACGAGAGCGGACCGCACCTTTCCGGTGCGGAACTGGAAACCCTGTGCGACACCCTGATGTCCCACGTGGCCGACGCGGAATGGGTGGTGGCGGCGGGAAGCCTGCCGCCCGGCGCCGGCGAAGACTTCTACGCCGACCTGATCGCGCGCCTGGCGACAACCGGCGCCAAGGTCGTCGTGGACACCAGCGGCCCGGCGTTCCGCACGTCGGTCAAGGCCGGACCGGCCTTGGTCAAGCCGAACCTCGACGAGCTCGAGGAAGCGGTCGGCCGGCAGCTGGACACCGTGCGGGACGTCGTCGACGCCGCACAGGAACTCCGCGCCCTCGGCGCGGGCACGGTTCTCGCCAGTCTCGGCAGCAAGGGCGCCGTGCTGGTGGAAGACGCGGGAGTCTGGTGCGCCAACGCATCGGCCGAACCGCGGAGCTCGGTCGGTGCCGGCGACGCGATGCTCGCCGGTTTCCTGGCGGCAGGGGGGAGTGGCCCGCAAGCGCTGGCCACAGCCGTCGCCTGGGGAGCGGCTGCCGTGTCGCTGCCCGGGAGCACGATGCCGGGTCCCGAAGACGTGGGGGCACGTCGAGTGCGGGTGGACCCGCGTCCGGAGTGGGACGAGAAGGTGCGCGAATAGTGCGCCGGACCGGACCGCTCACCGCCATCGCCGGATGGCGATCCCTCCCCAACCCCTTTCCCAGAAAAGGAAGCCAACGATGACTACCACTGCGGAGCGCGAAGAGGAAGCCACTCCGTCGAGGGCGGAACGCGCGCGGGTCACCATCCAGCGGTTCGGCGGGCACCTCGCCGGCATGGTCATGCCGAACATCGGCGCGTTCATCGCCTGGGGTCTGATCACCGCGCTGTTCATCCCCAGCGGCTGGGCGCCCAACGCGCACATCGCCGAGCTCGTCGACCCGATGATCAACTTCCTGCTGCCGGTCCTGATCGGGTACACCGGTGGCCGGATGGTCCACGGCCAGCGCGGTGCGGTCGTCGGTGCGGTCGCGACGGTCGGCATCGCGGTCGGCGCGTCGATCCCGATGTTCCTCGGCGCGATGATCGTGGGCCCGCTGGGCGGCTTCCTGATCAAGCTGTGGGACGAGAAGGTCGGCAGCAAGACCGCGCCGGGCTTCAAGATGCTGGTCGACAACTTCAGCGCCGGCATCATCGGCGGCACCATGGCGGTGCTGGGCCTGCTGGGCATCGGCCCGGTCGTGCAGGGCATCACCAAGGCGCTCGGCAACGGCGTGCAGGGCCTGATCGACGCGCACCTGCTGCCGCTGGTCTCCATCATCGTCGAGCCGGCCAAGGTGCTCTTCCTCAACAACGCGATCAACCACGGCGTGCTGAGCCCGCTGGGGGTGGCCGACGCGCTGAAGGACGGCAAGGCGATCGAGTTCCTGATCGAGCCGAACCCCGGCCCCGGCCTCGGGATCCTGCTGGCGCTGACGTTCTTCGGCGCCCGCAGCGCGCGGGCCACCGCGCCGGGCGCGATCGTCATCCAGTTCCTGGGCGGCATCCACGAGATCTACTTCCCGTACATCCTGGCGACCCCGCGGCTCATCCTGGCCGCGATCGCCGGTGGCGCGGCGGGTGTCGCGACGTTCAGCATCTTCGACGCCGGCCTGACCGCCACGCCGTCGCCGGGCAGCATCATCGCGGTCCTCGCGGTGACGCCGAAGGGCGGCTACCTGGGCGTGATCGCCGGGGTCGTGATCGCGGCGGCCGTGTCGTTCATCGTCGCGGCGGTGCTGTTGAAGTTCGGGCGCGACGCCCGCAAGGAAGAACGTGCCGCGGCGATCGCCGCCGGTGGCTCGGTGGCGTGACGATCACCGTCGATCGAAGGAAGGAACCACGAGGATGAGCAGCATCGAAGGCAAGGAAGTCAAGAAGGTCATCATCGCCTGCGACGCCGGTATGGGCAGCAGCGTGATGGTCGCCTCCCAGCTGGCCAAGCGGCTGAAGCCGTACTCGGTCAAGGTCGAGCACACCCCGGTCAACGAGATCCCGGGCGACGCGCAGGTCGTGCTCTGCCAGTCCACTTTGGTCAGCCGCGCGCGCAAGGCCAACACCGGCGCGGTGATCCTGGGCTTCCAGAGCTTCCTCGGCGACCCGGTCTTCGACCGCGTCGAGCAGGCGATCCGGGACGGCGGTTCCCTTGCCGACTGACGCCACCATCCTCGGCGCCGAGTCCGTGCTCATCGGCTGCACCGCCCCCGACCAGGCGGACGCGATCGCCCAGGTCGGGCGGAAGCTCCTCGAACTGGGGGCGGTGGAGCCGGGGTACCTCGACGCGATGCACGAACGCGAGAAGTCCGTGTCGACCTACCTCGGCGAGGGCGTCGCGATCCCGCACGGCACCGACGAATCCCGCAAGTTCGTCAAGCGCACCGCGCTGGCGATCCTCCAGTTCCCCGACGGGGTCGACTGGGACGGCAACGACGTCCGGCTCTGCGTCGGCATCGCGGCCAAGGGTTCGGAGCAGGTCGGGATCCTGTCCTCGCTGGCCCGGATCCTGATGGACTCCGAGCAGGTCAAGCAGCTGCGCGAAGCACCGGACGCCGAGACGATCCTGCGACTGTTGAACGAAGTGGACGAGGAGTTTTCCCGATGAAGGTGGCACGTTTCTACGCGCCCGGTGACCTGCGGGTCGAAGAAGCGGACGAGCCGAACCCCGGCCCGGACGAGATCAAGATCCGCGTGCACAACACGTCGACGTGCGGTACCGACCTGAAGATCTTCCGGCACGGGCACCACCACATCGACCCGCCGCGCGTGATCGGCCACGAGATCGCCGGCGAGGTCGTGGAAACCGGTGCCGGGGTGTCGGGCTGGTCGGCCGGCGACCGCGTGCAGGTCATCGCGGCCATCCCGTGCGGCGAGTGCAAGCAGTGCCGCAAGGGGCTGCAGCAGGTCTGCCCGAACCAGCTGTCGATGGGCTACCACTTCGACGGCGGGTTCGCCGAGTACATGATCGTGCCGAAGCAGGTCCTGAAGGTCGACGGCGTCAACCGGATCCCCGACGGCGTCAGCTACGCCGAGGCTTCGGTCGCCGAGCCGCTCGCGTGCGTCCTCAACGGACAGAACTTCGCGCAGGTCGGCGAGGGCGACGTCGTCGTGGTCGTCGGCGCCGGCCCGATCGGCTGCCTGCACGTGCGGCTGGCCCGTGCGAAGGGCGCGGCCGCGGTCTACCTGGTCGAGCTCAACCGCAACCGGCTGGACCTGGCCGCCGACCTCGTCAAGCCGGACGCCGCGATCTGCGGCAGCGAGGTCGACGTGGTCGAGAAGGTCCTCGAGCTCACCGGCGGCGACGGCGCCGACGTGGTCATCACGGCCGCGGCGGCGGGCAAGGCCCAGGAGGACGCGCTGAAGATGACCGCGCGCCGCGGCCGGATCAGCTTCTTCGGCGGCCTGCCGAAGGACAACCCGATCATCGCGTGCGACTCGAACCTGGTGCACTACCGGGAGCTGACCATCTACGGCGCCAACGGGTCCAGCCCGGACCACAACCGCCAGGCGCTGGAGCTGATCTCCTCGGGCAAGGTCCCGGTCGACGACCTGATCACCCACCACCTGCCGCTGTCGGACGTGCTGAAGGCGATCGACATCGTCAGCAGTGGCGAGGCGATCAAGGTGACGATCGAGCCGGGCACCGTCTCCGCGTAAGCGGTGCGTGCGGACCTGAGGAGGCGACCAACGGTGGTTGACGAACTGCGCGGCAACCCGGCGAGCCCGGGCGCGGCCGCCGGCCCGGTGGTGCGGCTGACGCCGCCCCCGGTGCTGCCGGAGCACTGGGACGCCCCGGCGGCTCCCGAAGCGGAGCTGGCGGCGGCGACCGAAGCGCTCGACGCGGCGGTGGCGGACCTGGAGAAGCGCGCGGCTTCGGTGTCGGGCGAGTCGAAGTCCATCATGGACACCCAGATCATGATGGCGCAGGACCCGTCGCTGCGGACCGGCATCGCCGACGCGGTGGCCAACGGCCGCCCCGCGGCGTGGGCGATCCGCGACGCGTTCGGCAAGCACGTGGCCGCGCTCGAGGCCATCGGCGGCTACCTCGGCGAGCGGGCGGCCGACCTGATCGACATCCGCGACCGGGCGATCGCCGCCGCGCTGGGCCTGGCCCAGCCGGGCATCCCGGCGGTCGACGGCGCGTTCGTCCTGGTGGGACAGGACATCGCGCCGGCCGACACGGTCCTGCTCGACCCGGCGAAGGTGCTCGGCATCGTCACCGAGAAGGGCGGGCCGACCAGCCACACGGCGATCGTCGCCCGGGCGCTGGGGATCCCCGCGGTGGTCGGCTGCGCCGGCGCCGCGGGCCTGGCCGACGGGCAGCGCATCGCCGTCGACGGCACCCGCGGCACGGTCGCCGTCGACCCGGACGACGAGTACGTGCACCGGATCGAGGCGGAAGCGGCGTCACTGAAGGAAAAGCTCGCGGCGCACAGCGGTCCCGGCGCCACGGCGGACGGTCACCCGGTCAAGCTCCTGCTCAACGTCGGCAGTGCCGGCGGGGCGGAGTCGGACGCCGCGGCCGACGCCGAAGGGGTCGGGCTGTTCCGCACCGAGTTCCTGTTCCTGGACCGCACGGAAGCCCCGACGATCGAGGAGCAGCGGGCGGCGTACGGCGAAGTGCTGCGCGGGTTCTCCGGCCGCCAGGTCGTGATCCGCACGCTCGACGCCGGTGCCGACAAGTACATCCCGTTCGCCAACACCGAGGACGAGCCGAACCCGGCTCTCGGTGTGCGCGGCTACCGCGTCGGCGTCCGCAACCCCGGTCTGCTCACCGCGCAGCTGAAGGCGATCAGCCTGGCGGCGGCCGACCACGACGCCGACGTGCGCGTGATGGCGCCGATGATCGCCACCCCGGCGGAAGCGGCGGCGTTCCGGGACCTGGCGCGGGAACACGGGATCGGCAAGGTCGGCGTGATGATCGAGGTGCCGGCCGCGGCCATCCGGGCGCGGGACATCCTGGCGGAGGTCGACTTCGTCAGCATCGGCACCAACGACCTCTCGCAGTACACCTACGCCGCCGACCGCATGCTCGGCGAGCTGGGCGAGCTGCTGGACCCGTGGCAGCCGGCGCTGCTGGCGCTGGTGGCCAACGTCGCCGCGGCGGCGAAGGAAGCGGGCAAGCCCGCCGGCATCTGCGGCGAGGCGGCGAGCGATCCCGGGCTGGTACCGGTGTTCGCCGGGCTGGGCATCACCAGCCTGTCGATGTCGGTGTCCGCGGTCCCGGCGGTGCGGGCCGCGTTGAAGGACTACACGTTGGAGCAGTGCCAGATCCTGGCCGGGGAGGTGCTGGGGGCACCGGACGTGCCGTCGGCGCGCACGGTCGTCGAAGAGTTCTCGGCCCGGTCGGTCGACTAGCGTTCACGAGATGGGGAAATCCTGATGTCCAGTAGGAAAGTGGTGATCGGCTCGCCCGTCGGGCTGCACGCGCGCCCGGCGAAGCTGCTCGTCGAACTGGCGGGCCGCCTGCCGGTCCCGGTGAAGCTCGGCCGCGACGAGAACCAGCTGGTCGACGCGGCCAGCATCCTCGCCCTGATGGCCCTCGGCGTCCGCGGCGGCGAAGAGGTCCTGGTGACGGCGGAAGGCGAAGGCGCCGAAGAGGCGGTGGCGGAGGTGTGCGAGCTGCTGGCCCGCGACCTCGACTCGGCGGAGCAGCCGGCGAGCTGACGCCCCCAGTGCGGCCGGGGAGCTTCGTGGACTCACCCGGCCCGCTCCGGCGGGGCGCCCGGTGACCCCCAGGCCGGGTACCCCGCCGGACCCTGTGCTTCCGGCGGGCCGTCTGCCCCACTGTGCGGGCGGCTCGCCGGAGCCCCACGAAACAAGAACCGCCCACCGGAACCCCGGTGGGCGGTTCTTCACGTCACGGAGGCCGCACTTTCACGTGAAAGTGCGGCCCCCAGGACGGCACTTTCACGTGAAAGTGCGGGGTCAGCGGGCGCCGTAGAACTCCGCGACCCGGGCCGCGATGAAGTCCTGGTCCGCTTCGGACAGTCCCGTGTGCGTCGGCAGGCACAGGCCGCCGGCGGCGAACTTCGCCGCGTTCAGCTCCGTCCACGTGGGAGTGAGGTACATCGGCTGGCGGCTCATCGGCGGGAAGAACACCCGCGTCTCGACGCCCGCCGCCGCCAGGTGGGCCTTCAGCTCGTCGCGGTCCTCGGCCAGCACGTCGTACATCCACAGCACGTCGCGGCCCGGCATGCGCGTGATCCCGGGGAAGTCCAGGCGCTCGTCGTAGCGCTTCTCGATCTGCGACCGCAGCTCCAGGATCTCGTCCAGCCGCTCGACCTGCGCCAGCGCCACGGCCGCCTGCAGGTTGGTCATCCGGAAGTTGTAGGCCAGGTTCTTGTGCACGAAGTCGTGGGCCTTGCCGGTCGCGAAACCGCGCAGGTGCGCCATCTGGGCGGCCAGGCGCGGGTCGTCGGTCAGGCAGATCCCACCCTCGCCCGCCGTCACGATCTTGTTGGCGTACAGCGAAAAGCACGCGATGTCACCGACCGGACGGACGCCGTGCGCCTCCGCGGTGTCCTCGACGACCCGCAGGTTGTACTCGAAGGCCAGCTCCATGACGGCGTCCATGTCGCAGCGCCGGCCGTGCACGTGGACCGGCATGATCGCCTTGGTGCGCGGCGTGATCGCCGCCTCGGCCAGCGCCGGGTCGATCGTCAGGTCGTCGCGGCAGTCCACGAACACGGGCGTCGCGCCGGTGTAGGTGACCGCCCACGCCGAAGCCACGAAGGTGAACTCGGGCACCAGCACCTCGTCGCCCGGGCCGATGCCGAGCGCCCGCAGCGCGAGCGTCAGCGCCGCCGTGCCCGAGGAGCACGCGACGCCGTGCGCGACGCCGTTCCACTCGGCGAAAGCGGCTTCGAACCGCGTGACGAACGGTCCCTGCGCGGAGATCCAGCCCGTGCCGACCGCTTCGGTGACGTAGTCGCTCTCCCGCCCGGTCAGGTACGGCTGGGACACGGGGTGGGCAAAGGCCATCGGTTCCTCGCTTGGTTCGCCGGATGGGAGGAAAGCTCCAGGATGGGTCCGCCGGTGACTGGAAAACACCAGTGATCGCGGCCGGACACCCCGATTCTCCAATGATTTCCCGAGTCGGCCGGGCGTCCAATGGGATCCGATCAGCGGCAGTCTCGGGAAGCCGTGGGCGCAGCCGGCCGGTGGACGTGGGAGAACCATGACGAAACGAGCATTGATCACGGGCATCACGGGGCAGGACGGCTCCTACCTCGCCGAGTACCTGCTGGGTCTCGGCTACCAGGTGTGGGGACTGGTGCGCGGCCAGGCCAACCCGCGCAAGCTGCGCATCAGCAAGCTGGCCACGGAGCTGAGCTTCGTCAACGGCGACCTGCTGGACCAGGCGAGCCTGGTCGCGGCGGTGGACCTGGTGCAGCCGGACGAGGTCTACAACCTCGGCGCGATCTCCTTCGTCCCGATGTCGTGGCAGCAGGCCGAACTCACCTCCGACGTCAACGGCATGGGCGCGCTGCGGGTGCTCGAAGCGATCCGGATGGTGTGCGGGCTCGACAAGTCGCGGCCCACCACCGGCGGCGGCATCCGCTTCTACCAGGCCTCCTCGTCGGAGATGTTCGGCAAGGCCGCGGAGACGCCGCAGAACGAGCGGACGATCCTGCACCCGCGCAGCCCGTACGGCGTCGCGAAGGCCTACGGCCACTACATCACCCGCAACTACCGCGAGTCGTACGGGATGTACGGCGTCTCCGGCATCCTGTTCAACCACGAGTCGCCGCGGCGCGGGATGGAGTTCGTCACCCGCAAGATCTCCAGCGCGGTCGCGCGGATCAAGCTCGGCGTGCAGGACGAGCTGCGCCTCGGCAACCTCGACGCGGTCCGCGACTGGGGTTTCGCCGGCGACTACGTGCGCGCGATGCACCTCATGCTCCAGCAGGACGAAGCCGTCGACTACGTGATCGGCACCGGCCGGATGCACACCGTCCGCGAGGCCGCCGAGATCGCGTTCGCCTCCGTCGGGCTCGACTGGCGGGACCACGTCGTCATCGACCCGAGCCTGGTGCGCCCGGCCGAGGTCGAGGTGCTCTGCGCCGACGCGACGCGCGCCCGCACCGAGCTCGGCTGGAAGCCGGTCGTGACCTTCGAGGAGCTGATGCGGATGATGGTCGAGTCCGACCTGACCCAGACCAGCCGTGAGCTGGACCTCGGCGAGGCGCTGACCGCCGCCGTCTGGTAGCCGCTTTCCCTCCCGCGAGGGAAACCAAAAGACATTCGCGCCCCGGGCGGCCACACCGCCGGGCGCCGGGTTGCCGGAGCAGCAGCCGTCACCGGGGCGCACCGCTCGCCGTCGTGTCGGGATGGGTTGCTGATTCATGGACAACGAACAGAAGCTGCGGAGCTACCTCAAGCGGGCGAGCGCGGACCTCGTGCGCACCCAGCAGAAGCTGGCGGAGCTGGAGAGCCGCGCCGCCGAGCCGATCGCGATCGTCGGGCTCGGCTGCCGCTACCCCGGCGGCGTCGCCGGCCCCGAGGACTTCTGGGAGCTGCTGAGCTCCGGGCGTGACGGCGTCACCGGGCTGCCGGCCGACCGCGGCTGGGACCTCGGCGCGCTCGCCGCGGACGGCGGCGAAGCGGCGATGTCCGGCGGCTTCCTGCTCGACGCGGCCGAGTTCGACGCGGGCTTCTTCGGCATCTCGCCGCGGGAAGCGGCCGAAATGGACCCGCAGCAGCGGATCCTGCTCGAGACGGCGTGGGAGGCGATCGAACGCGCCGGCATCGTGCCGTCCGCCTTGAAGGGCACCCGCACCGGCGTGTTCGTCGGCGCGATGGCGCAGGAGTACCTGACCGGCGCGGCGGGCCCGTCCGAAGGCTTCCTGCTGACCGGCAACACGAACAGCGTGCTGTCCGGTCGGCTCGCCTACGTCCTCGGGCTGGTCGGCCCGGCCGTCACCGTGGACACCGCGTGCTCGTCTTCGCTGGTCGCACTCCACCTGGCCGCGCAGTCGCTGCGCTCGGGCGAGTCCGAACTGGCGCTCGCCGGTGGCGTCACGGTGATGTCCGCGCCGACGACGTTCGTCGAGTTCAGCCGCCAGGGCGGCCTGTCCCCGGACGGCCGCTGCCGCTCCTTCGCCGACTCCGCCGCCGGCACCGGCTGGGCCGAGGGCGCGGGCGTGCTGGTGCTGGAACGGCTGTCCGACGCGCGCCGCCACGGGCACCCGGTGCTCGCGGTGGTCCGCGGCAGCGCGGTCAACCAGGACGGCGCCACCAACGGGCTCACCGCGCCGAACGGCCCGTCGCAGCAGCGCGTGATCCGCGAGGCGCTGAAGACGTCCGGGCTCGCGCCCGCGCAGGTCGACGTCGTCGAAGCGCACGGCACCGGGACCACGCTGGGCGACCCGGTCGAGGCGCAGGCGCTGATGGCGACCTACGGGCAGGACCGGCCGGCGCCGCTGCTGCTCGGCTCGGTCAAGTCGAACTTCGGGCACACCCAGGCGGCGGCTGGTGTCGCCGGGGTGATCAAGGTCGTGCTGGCGATGCGCAACGGCGTCGTCCCGCCGACGTTGCACGTGGACACGCCGTCGTCCCATGTGGACTGGACCGCGGGACGCGTCGAGCTGGCGACCGCGGCGACGCCGTGGCCGGAGACCGGCGAACCGCGGCGCGCCGGCGTCTCGTCGTTCGGGCTGAGCGGCACGAACGCGCACGTGATCGTCGAGCAGGCGCCGGCCGTCGAGGAGCCGGTCTCCGAGCGGGTCGCGCGGCCGCTGCCGATCCTGGTGTCGGGCAAGAACGAAGACGCCGTTCGGGCGCAGGCCGCCCGGCTGGCCGACGTGCTCGAGCGGGGGACTCCGCTCGCCGATGTGGCCTTCACCGCGGCCACCGCGCGGACGGCGTTCGACGTCCGGTCCACTGTGGTCGGTTCGGACGTCGCCGAGGTCGTTGCGGCCCTGCGTGACTTGACGGGTTTCGCGTCTCCGCGGGTCAAGGGCAAGACCGCGTTCCTGTTCACCGGCCAGGGTTCCCAGCACCTCGGGATGGGCCGGGCGCTGCACCGTGCCTACCCGGTGTTCGCGGCCGCGTTCGACGAGGTCCTCGCCCGTTTCGGGCCCGAGCTGCGGGACGTCGTGTGGGGCGCCGACGCGGACCGCCTCGCCGACACCGCGCAGGCCCAGCCGGCCATCTTCGCCGTCGAAGTCGCGCTCTTCCGGCTCCTGGCGTCGTGGGGTGTCCACCCGGACGTCCTGGCGGGACACTCGGCCGGCGAGATCGCCGCCGCGCACTGCGCCGGGGTGCTCACGCTCGACGACGCCTGCGCGCTGGTCTCGGCCCGCGCCCGCCTGATGGGCGCGCTGCCCGCCGGTGGGGCCATGGCCGCCGTGCGCGCGTCCGAAGAGGACGTCCGGGCGGCCCTGGTGGACGGTGCCGACATCGCCGCCGTCAACGGGCCTTCGGCCGTGGTGGTGTCCGGTGTGGAGGAGGCCGTCCTCGCCGTCGCCGCGCGGTTCGAGCGCACAACCCGCCTGCGCGCGTCCCACGCGTTCCACTCGCCCCTGATGGACCCGATGCTGCCCGCGTTCCGCGAGGTCGTCTCGGGCTTGACCTTCGCCGAGCCGGCGGTGCCGCTGGTCACCGCGGGCGACGTCACCGACCCGGAGTTCTGGGTGCGGCACGTCCGCGAGACCGTCCGCTTCGGCGACGCCCTCGCCCGGCTGGCCGACGCCGGTGTGCGGCGCTTCGTCGAGGTGGGCCCGGAAGCCGCGCTGACGCCGCTGGTCGACGTCCCCGGCGCGCTCGCCGTGCCGGTGCTGCGCAAGGACCGCGATGAGGCCACGTCGGCCGCCGAAGCGCTCGGCCGGCTGCACGGCGACGGCGTCGGCGTGGACTGGACCGCGTTCTTCGACGGCTCGGGGACCCGGGTCGACTTGCCGACGTACGCCTTCCAGCGGCAGCGGTTCTGGCCGCGCGACACCGGCCGCGCCCGCGGCGACCTGCGTTCCGCCGGGCTGCGCAGCGTCGACCACCCGCTGCTGGGCACGGCGGTCGAGGTCGCCGACGCCAGCGGCCTGCTGCTGACCGGCCGGCTGGACCCGGGCACCCACGCCTGGCTCGCCGACCACCGCGTCGGCGGCGTGGTCGTCGTGCCCGGCACCGCGCTGCTGGAACTGGCCGTCCGGGCCGGTGCCGAGACCGGCTGCCCGGACGTCGAAGACCTGACGCTGACCCGCCCGCTGGTGCTCGGCGCGGCCGGCGAGCGCGTGGTCGTGCAGGTCTGGGTCGGTGCGCCGGACGAGCGGGGCCGCCGCCCGGTGGCCGTCCATTCGCGACCCGACGGCGAGGTCAGCTGGACCTCGCACGCGGTCGGCCGGCTGGCCGAGCGGATCGGATCCACTGTGGACGTCCCCGGCGCCTGGCCGCCGGCGGACGCCACCGCCGTCGACCTCACCGGCTTCTACGACGAGCGCGAGTACGGCCCGGCGTTCCAGGGGCTGCGCGCGGCCTGGCAGCGCGGCGACGACGTGTTCGCGGAAGTGGCCCTGCCCGACGACGTCGAGGCCGAGACGTTCGACCTGCACCCCGCGCTGTTCGACGCGGCCCTGCACGCCGCGGCCTGCTTCGCCGGCCCGGGCGGGGTGCCGTTCTCGTGGCAGGACGTCGCCGTGCGCGCGGTCGGCGCGACCGCCCTGCGCGTCGCGTTGCGCAAAACCGGCGACGACACCTTGGCTTTGTCGTTGACCACGCCCGAAGGCGACGTCGTCGCGACGGCCGCCTCGCTCACCGTGCGGCCGATCTCGACCGAGGCCCCGGTGACCGGCGGGGGCGTCTACCGGGTGGACTGGACCGAACCGGTCACCGGCGTCACCGGTCACGACGCCGACGTCGTCACCCTGTCCATTCCGGACGGAACCCCGCCCGAGGCCGCCCGGGCGCTCGCGGGGGAGGCCCTGGAGTTGCTGCGGGAGCGGCTGACCGAGGACGCGCGCCGGCTGGCGCTGGTCGTCCCGGCCGCGCTCCCCGCCGCCGCCGTGCGCGGCCTGGTCCTGGCCGCGCAGCAGGAACACCCCGGCCGGTTCGTCCTGATCGAGTCCACCGAGGACGTGCCCGCCGAAGTGCTGGAAACGGCGCTGTCGACCGGCGAGCCCCGGCTCCTGGTCCGCGACGGGCGCGTCCTGGCGCCGCGGCTGGTGCGCACGGCGACCGGCGAGGCGCCCGCGTGGAACCCGGACGGGACCGTCCTGATCACCGGCGGCACCGGCGAGCTGGGCCGGGTGCTGGCCGCGCACCTCGTGCGCGAGCACGGCGTCCGGCACCTGCTCCTGGCCGGCCGCCGCGGCGCCGCGCCCGAGGGGCTGGTCACCGAGCTGGCCGGGCTCGGCGCGGACGTCACGGTCGCCGCCTGCGACGCGGGCGACCGCGACGCGCTCGCCGCGCTGCTGGCCGGGATCCCGGCCGCGCACCCGCTCACCGCCGTCGTGCACGCCGCCGGCGTCCTCGACGACGGGCTCCTCGACACCCTCGACGCCGGCCGGCTCGCGAAGGTCCTCGCGCCGAAGGCGGACGCCGCCTGGCACCTGCACGAGCTGACCCGGGACCTCGAGCTCGACGCGTTCGTGCTGTTCTCGTCGCTGGCGGGCACCCTCGGCGCGGCCGGGCAGGCCAACTACGCCGCGGCCAACGCGTTCCTCGACGCCCTCGCCCGGGAACGCCGCTCCGCGGGACTGCCCGCGGTGTCGCTGGCGTGGGGCCCTTGGGGCGGCGAGGGCATGGCGGGCGCCGCCGGCGGCCGGTTCGCGCGGCTGGGCATCCCGGCGCTGACCGAGGCCGAGGGCCTCGCCCTGTTCGACGCCGCGTTGACGACCGGCGAACCGGCCGTCGTACCGGTCCGCTTCGACCTCCCGGTGCTCGCCGCGCAGCCGGAACCCCCGGCCGTGCTGCGTTCGCTGGTCGGCACCCGCCGCGCGGTGCGCACCGCCGGCGGTGCCGGCCGGCTGGCCCAGCAGCTGTCCACGTTGGACGACGCCGGGCGTGCCGCACGGGTGACCGACCTGGTGCGCCGCGAAGTCGCCGCCGTGCTCGGGCACGCCGGCGCGGGCGCGGTCGACCCGGCGCGCTCGTTCGCCGAGCTGGGCTTCGATTCGCTGACGGCGGTGGAGCTGCGCAACCGGCTGGACGCGGCCACCGGCCTGCGGCTGCCCGCCACGACCGCGTTCGACTACCCGACCCCGGCCGCGCTCGCCGGCCACCTCCGCGACCGGCTGCTGGGCGCCGAAACCGGCGGACCGGCCGTCACCCGGACCGCGGTCGCCGACGACGACCCGGTCGTGATCGTCGGCATGAGCTGCCGCTTCCCGGGCGGGATCGCGTCGCCGGAGGACCTCTGGGCGGCGGTGGCCGAGGGCCGCGACACGACGTCGCCGTTCCCGGTCAACCGCGGCTGGGACCTCGGCGCGCTGTACCACCCGGACCCCGACCACACCGGCACGTCCTACACCCGCGAGGGCGGTTTCCTGCACGACGCGGGCGAATTCGACGCCGCGTTCTTCGGCATGAGCCCGCGCGAGGCCGAGGCCACGGACCCGCAGCAGCGCCTGCTGCTGGAGGCGTCCTGGACGGCGATCGAGCGCGCCGGGATCGACCCGCGGACCCTGCGCGGCAGCGCGACCGGCGTGTTCGCCGGCGTGATGTACAACGACTACGGCCTGGTCTTGGCCGGCGGCGGCTTCGAAGGCTTCCAGGGCAGCGGGACGGCGTCGAGCGTGGTGTCCGGCCGGGTCGCCTACGCGCTCGGTCTCGAAGGCCCCGCGGTGACGGTGGACACGGCGTGTTCGTCGTCGCTGGTGGCGCTGCACTGGGCGGCGCACGCGCTGCGGTCGGGGGAGTGCTCGCTGGCACTGGCCGGCGGCGTGACGGTGATGTCCACGCCGAACTCGTTCGTCGAGTTTTCCCGGCAGCGCGGGCTTTCCCCGGACGGCCGGTGCCGGTCCTACGCGGACGAGGCCGACGGGGTCGGCTGGTCCGAAGGTGTCGGCGTGCTGGTGCTGGAGCGGCTGTCGGACGCGCGCCGGCACGGGCACCGCGTGCTCGCCGTGGTGCGCGGTTCGGCGGTGAACTCCGACGGCGCGTCCAACGGCCTGACCGCGCCGAACGGTCCCTCGCAGCAGCGCGTGATCCGGTCGGCGCTGGCGGTGTCGGGTCTGTCCACTTCGGACGTCGACGTCGTCGAAGGGCACGGCACCGGGACGACGTTGGGCGATCCGATCGAGGCGCAGGCGCTGCTGGCGACGTACGGCCAAGACCGTGAGACGCCGCTGCTGCTGGGTTCGGTGAAGTCGAACATCGGGCACACCCAGGCCGCGGCGGGTGTCGCGGGGATCATCAAGATGGTCCTGGCGATGGAGCACGGCACGGTGCCGGGTTCCCCGCACGCGGGCACGCCTTCGTCCCATGTGGACTGGACCGCCGGAGCCGTGTCGCTGGCGTCCTCCTCGACGCCGTGGCCCGCTGCCGACCGGCCGCGCCGGGCGGGTGTGTCCTCGTTCGGCATCAGCGGGACGAACGCGCACGTGGTGCTCGAAGCGGGCCCCGCGGTCGTGTCCGGCCCCGTCGAGACTCTCGAGGACGCACCGCTGCTGCTTTCGGCGCGGACCGCCGAGGGGTTGCGCGCCCAGGCCGCGAACCTGGCCCGGCTCGACTTCCCGCGCGGCGACCTGGCGTGGTCCTTGGCGACGACGCGGACGGCGTTCGAACACCGGGCCGTGGTGCTCGGCCCGGACACTCCTGCGGCACTCGCCGCGCTGGCCGCCGGCGGCCCGGCTCCCGGCGTGGTGACCGGGTCGGTCACCGGCGGTGGGCTGGCGTTCGTCTTCCCGGGCCAGGGCGCGCAACGGCTCGGCATGGGACGTGAGCTGGCTTCGCGGTTCCCGGTGTTCGCCGGCGTGTTCACCGACGTGCTCGACCGGTGCGACCCGGCCCTGCGCGACGTCGTGTGGGGTACGGACGCGGCCGCGCTGGAGCGGACCGGGAACGCGCAGCCGGCGCTGTTCGCGTTCGGCGTGGCGGCGTTCCGGCTGCTGGAGTCGTGGGGCGTGCGCCCGGACGTCGTCGCGGGCCATTCGGTCGGCGAGATCGCGGCCGCGCACGTGTCGGGCGTGTTGTCGCTGGCTGACGCGTGCACGCTGGTGTCGGCCCGTGCCCGCTTGATGGAGGCGCTGCCCGCGGGCGGGGCGATGGTGGCGGTCCGGGCGTCCGAAGAGGATGTCCGGGCGGCCCTTGTGGACGGTGTCGACCTGGCGGCCGTGAACGGGCCGGAGTCGGTGGTGCTGTCGGGCGTCGAAGAGGCGGTGCTGGCGGTCGCGGCGCGGTTCGGGAAGACCACGCGGCTTGCGGTGTCGCACGCGTTCCACTCGCACCTGATGGACCCGATGCTGGACGAGTTCCGTGCGGTGGTTTCCACCCTGGACTTCGCCGCGCCGGCTCTGTCTTTCGTCTCGCACGGGGACGTGTGCTCGCCCGAGTACTGGGTCGAGCACGTGCGCGCGACGGTCCGCTTCACGGAGACGGTCGCGGACGCGGCGTCGACGTACCTGGAGCTGGGCCCGGACGGCACGCTGTCGGCGTTGCTGGACCGGCCGGGCACGGTGCCGCTGCTGCGCAAGGACCGCCCGGAGCCGGAGTCGGCGGTCTGGGCGCTGGCGACGTTGCACACCCGCGGGTGTGCGGTCGACTGGCGCACGTACCTGGGCGGCGGCCGGACGGTGGATCTGCCGACGTACCCGTTCCAGCGCGAGCACTACTGGGCGACCCCGGTTCGGCGGGCCCCGGAACAGCAGTCGGAGGGCCCCCTTTGGGAGGCCATCGGCCGGGGCGACGCGGCGGAGCTGGCCGGGCTGCTGGACCTGGGGGAGGACCAGCGGTCGTCCCTGGAGACGCTGCTCCCGGCCCTGACCGGCTGGCGCGACCGCCGAGCGGCCGAGGAGACGGCGAAGTCCTGGCGGTACCGGACGGAGTGGACCTCGTTCCGCACGGCGGAGACCCCGGCGCTGACCGGCCGCTGGCTGCTCGTGACGGCCGCCGCGGGGGAGGGAGCGGAGGTCGAGTCGGCGCTGGTGGCCCACGGCGCAACGGTGACCCGCATCGCCACGGCGGATCTCGCGGTCGCCGACCAGGTCGATGGGCCTGGAGACGCTGACCGCGCCGCTCTTGCCGCCGCGCTCACCGCCGCCGGGCCGGCCGAGGGCGTCATCCACCTCCCCGCCACCGGTGACCGGGGCCTCGAAGACCTCCTCACCCTCGTCCAAGCCCTCGGCGACGCCGACCTCGGGCTGCGGCTCTGGTGCCTCACCACCGGCGCCGTCGCCACCCCCGGTGACCGCGGGCCCGACCCCCGGGCCGCCCGGCTCTGGGGGTTCGGCCGCACCGTCGCGCTCGAACAGCCCGCGCTCTGGGGTGGCCTCGTCGACCTCCCGGCCGGCCTCGACCTCGCCGCGGGAAGGCGGCTCGCGGCCGTCCTCGCCGGCGCGAACGGCGAAGACCAGGTCGCCCTCCGGCCGCAAGGCGCCTTCGGCCGCCGCATCACGCGCTACCAGCCGGCCGAAACCCCGGGACGCTTCCAAGCCCGCGGTACCGTCCTGATCACCGGCGGCACCGGCGCCCTCGGCGCGTCCGTCGCCCGGTGGCTCGCCGGCGCCGGAGCCGAGCACCTCGTGCTCGTCAGCCGCCGCGGTCCCGATGCCCCCGGCGCGGAAGCGCTCGAACAAGAACTCACCGCCGCCGGCGCCCGCGTCACCATCGCCAAGGCCGACATCGGAGACCGCCAAGCCGTCGAGACGCTCCTCCAGCAGCACCCCGGCATCTCCGGCGTCGTCCACACCGCCGGCATCGCGCAGGCCATGGACCCCGTCCACACCACGGACTTCGCCGAACTCACCCGCGTCATGGCCGCCAAGACCCAGGGGGCCGCGCACCTCGACGCCCTCCTCGCCGGGCACGACCTCGACTTCTTCCTGCTCTTCGGCTCCGTCGCGGGCGTCTGGGGCAGCGGGGGCCAGGCCGCCTACGCCGCCGGCAACGCCTACCTCGACGCCCTCGCCGAGGCCCGCCGCGGCAAGGGGCGCCGGGCCACCTCCATCGCCTGGGGCGCCTGGGCCGAAGAGGGCATGGCCACCGACGAGCACGTCGCCGGCCAGCTGAGCCGGCGCGGGCTCGGCTTCCTGCCGACCGGAAGCGCTCTCGCCGAACTCGAACGCGCCCTGGTGCGCGACGACACCGCCGTCGTCGTCGCGGACGTCGCCTGGGACACCTTCCTGCCCGTCTTCACCGCCACCCGCGCCACCCGGCTCTTCGACGCCTTCGCCGAGACCCGGGCCGAGCCGGTGAGCGCCGTCGTCAGCGCCTTCGCCGCCCGCTTCGCCGGGATGTCCGAGGACGAACGCGACCGCGCGCTGCTCGACCTCGTCCGCACCGAGGCCGCCGCCGTGCTCGGGCACGTCACCGCCGGCGCCGTCGCCGAAGAACGCGCTTTCCGCGACCTCGGGTTCGACTCGCTCACCGCCGTCGAATTCCGCCGTCACCTCGCCGACGCCACCGGGCTCGCCCTGCCCGCGACGCTCGTCTTCGACCACCCGACCCCGCTCGCGCTGGTCGCGTTCCTGCGCGCCGAGATCGACGGCCCGGGCGCCGCCGACGCCGTGGCCGCCGCGACCGGGGCCACCGACGAGCCGATCGCCATCGTCGGCATGGGCTGCCGCTTCCCCGGCGGCGTCACCACGCCCGAAGAGCTCTGGGCCCTGGTCACCGGCGGCGTCGACGCGATCTCGGCGTTCCCCGGCGACCGCGGCTGGGACGCCGCCGGCCTGTTCGACCCCGATCCCGAACGCGGTGGCAAGACCTACTCGACGCTCGGCGGGTTCCTCGAGAACGCCGCCGAGTTCGACGCCGGCTTCTTCGGCATTTCGCCGCGCGAGGCCCTGTCGATGGACCCCCAGCAGCGGCTGCTGCTCGAAGTGTCCTGGGAGGCCTTCGAACGCGCGGGCGTCGACCCGGCGGCCGTGCGCGGCAGCCGGACCGGCGTGTTCGTCGGCTCCAGCTTCCAGGACTACGGCGTCGCCACCGGCGACGGCACCGAAGGCCACCTCGTCACCGGCACCATCCCGAGTGTCCTTTCCGGACGGTTGTCGTACCTGTTCGGGTTCGAGGGCCCGTCGGTCACCGTCGACACGGCGTGCTCGTCGTCGCTGGTCGCGCTGCACCTGGCCTGCCAGTCGCTGCGCTCCGGCGAGTCCGAACTCGCCATCGCGGGCGGTGTCACGGTGATGGCCTCGCCCGACCCGTTCGTCGCGTTCAGCCGCCAGCGCGCGCTGGCCTTCGACGGCCGCTGCAAGGCGTTCTCCGACGAAGGCGACGGCATGTCCCTCGCCGAGGGCGCCGGGATGCTCGTGCTGGAACGGCTTTCCGAGGCCCAGCGCCACGGGCACCCGATCCTGGCCGTCGTGCGCGGCACGGCGGTCAACTCCGACGGCGCGTCCAACGGCCTCACCGCGCCCAACGGCCCGTCGCAGCAGCGCGTGATCCGCCAGGCGCTGGCCAACGCCGGTCTCGCACCGTCCGAAGTGGACACGCTCGACGCGCACGGCACCGGCACCGCGCTCGGCGACCCCATCGAAGTCCAGGCACTGCAGGCGACTTACGGCCGCGACCGCGAACGCCCGCTGCTGATCGGCTCGGTGAAGTCCAACATCGGGCACACGCAGTCGGCCGCCGGGGTCGCGAGCCTGATCAAGATGGTGCACGCCATGCGCCACGGCGTGCTGCCGCGCACCCTGCACGTGGCCAAGCCGTCCACGAAGATCGACTGGACCGCCGGCGAGATCGAGCTGCTCGCCGAGGAAACGGCGTGGCCGGAGACCGGGCACCCGCGCCGCGCCGGCGTTTCGTCGTTCGGCATCAGCGGCACCAACGCCCACGCGATCATCGAGGCCGCGCCCGCGCTCGAAGAAGCCGCGAAGCCCGAGCACACCGGCCCGGTCGTCTGGCCGCTGTCGGCGAAGAGCGCGCCCGCGTTGAAGGTCCAGGCGCTGCGGCTGCTGGACTTCCTCGGCGACGAGCGCCCGGTCGACGTCGGCCGGACGCTCGCGCACCACCGCGCGACGTTCGAACAGCGCGCCGTGGTCGTCGGCGAAGACATCGCCGACCTGCGGCGCGGCCTGACCGCGCTCGCCGGGAACACCGCCGACCCCGCGCTCGTGCAGGGCACGGCCAAGCGGTCCGGCGCGCCGGTGTTCGTCTTCCCCGGCCAGGACTCGCAGTGGGCGGGCATGGCGCGCGAACTCCTGACCACGTCGCCGGTGTTCGCCGGACGGCTGGCCGAGTGCGCCGCCGCGCTCGACCCCTTCGTCGGCTGGTCACTCGCGGACGTGCTGCACGACGACGCCCTCACCGGCGTCGACGTCGTCCAGCCGGTGCTGTGGGCGGTGCTGGTGTCGCTCGCCGAGCTGTGGCGCGCGCACGGCGTCGAGCCGGTCGCCGTGATCGGGCACTCGCAGGGGGAAATCGCGGCCGCGTGCGTCGCGGGTGCACTGTCCCTCGAGGACGGTGCGCGGGTGGTCGCGCTGCGGTCGAAGCTGATCGCCGAGCGGCTTTCCGGGCACGGCGCGATGCTGTCGGTCGTCGCGAGCCGGGACGAGGTCCGTTCGCTGATCGGGGAGCTGGCCGACCGGATCGCGGTCGCCGCGGTCAACGGGCCGCGCTCGGTCACCGTGTCCGGCGAGCCCGCTGCCTTGGCGGAGCTGGAGGTCCGCCTGGCGAAGGCCGGCTTGATGCGGTGGCGCCTGGAAGGTGTCGACTTCGCCGCGCACTCGCCGCAGGTCGACGGGATCGCCGCCGAGCTGGCGGAGCTGCTGGCGCCGGTGTCCCCGCGTGAGACCGGAGTCCGGTTCTATTCGACGGTCACCGGCGGGCTGGTCGAGCCGGCCGAGCTGACCGGCGAGTACTGGTGCCGGAACCTGCGTGGGACGGTCGAGTTCGCCGCGGCGCTGTCGGCCGCGGTCGCCGACGGGCACGCGGTGTTCGTCGAGTCGAGCCCGCACCCGGTGTTCGGCATGGCGATCGGCGAGCTGGCCGAGACGGCCGGCGTCCCGGTCACGGCGCTGGGCACGCTGCGCCGCGACGACGGCGGGGTCGAGCGCTTCTTGAAGTCCTTGGCCGAGGCCCACACCCGCGGGGTGGCGGTCGACTGGGCGGACACCCTCACCGGCGGGCGGCGGATCGACCTGCCGACGTACGCCTTCCAGCACGAGCACTACTGGGCCATCGACGAGACCGACGCGACGGTGGCTCCGGCCGACGACGAGCTGTGGCAGGCCATCGCCCGCGACGACCGGGCGGGGCTCACGAGCCTGCTCGATCTGGACGACCGGCAGCAGAACGCTTTGACGGATTTGCTGCCCGCGTTGTCGGCCTGGCACGCCCGCCGCGACGACGAGTCCACGGTGGACTCCTGGCGCTACCGGATCGCGTGGCGCCCGGTCCGCCCGGCCGGCACGACGCTGACCGGCACCTGGCTCGTCCTCGGCAGTGGTGACGACGTCGCCGACGTTCTGCGCGCGCACGGCGCCGACGTGCGCGTGGCCGCCATCGAGGACGACGACGTGGCCGCCGCACTGGGGGACCTCGACGGGGTCACCGGGATCGTCTCCCTCCTCGCCGCCGACCACACCCCGACCGGCCACCCCGGCCTCGACCGCGGTCTCCTCCGCACCCTCTCGCTCGTCCAGGCCGTCGCCGGGGCCGAGCCCGCCCCCCGGGTCTGGGCGCTGACCCGCGGTGCCGTCTCCACCGGGCCCGCCGATCCCGTCCGGGACCCGGCGCAAGCCCAGGTGCACGGGCTCGGCTGGTCCGCCGCCCTCGAACACCCCGCGCACTGGGCGGGGCTCGTCGACCTGCCCGAAACCCTCGACGCGGCGGCCGCCCGGCGGCTCGTCGCCGTGCTCGCCGGGGCCGGGGACGAAGACCAGCTCGCGGTCCGGTCGGGTGGCGTCTTCGCCCGCCGGCTCGTGCCCGCCCCCGTCAGCGGTGCGCCCCAGCGGCCCTGGCGCGCCCACGGGACCGCCGTCATCACCGGCGGGACCGGCACCCTCGGGCCGCACCTGGCCCGCTGGCTCGCCGCGGAAGGCATCGAGCACCTCGTGCTCACGGGTCGTCGCGGGCCGGACGCGCCCAACGCCCAAGCCCTCCTGGACGAGCTGGGGGCGTCGGCCGAGGTGGTCTCGCTCGACGTCACCGACCGGGATGCCGTCGCCGCGCTGATCGGCCGGCTCAAAGGCGAAGGCCGGCGGATCACCACCGTCGTGCACACCGCCGCGCACATCGCGCTCGCCCCGCTCACCGGCACCGTCCCGACCGCCTTCGCCGAGGTCCTCGACGCCAAGGTCACCGGCGCCACCAACCTCGACAGCGTCCTCGACGAACTCCTCGACGACGGCGAACTCGAGCACTTCGTGATGTACTCCTCGACCGCCGGCCTGTGGGGCAGCGGGGACCACGGCGCCTACTCGGCCGCCAACGCCCACCTCGTCGCCCTCGCCGAGCAGCGGCGCGCCCGCGGGGTGCCCGCGACCACCGTCGCCTGGGGGATCTGGGCCGACGACCGCGAGCTGGGCCGGGTCGACCCCGGCCGGATCCTGCGCAGCGGCCTGCGGTTCATGGAACCCCGCCTGGCGCTCGCCGGGCTCGAGCGCGCGCTGGCCGACGACGAAACCTCGCTGCTCATCGCCGACCTCGACTGGGACCGCTACCACCCGGTGTTCACGTCGGTGCGGCCCAGCCCGCTGTTCTCCGAGCTGCCGGCCGTCCGCAAGCTCGCCGAAGCGGCCGACGACACCGCGGACGCCTCGGCGTTCGCGAGCCGGGTCCGGGCGCTCCCCGCCAACGCCGGGCGGCGGCTCGTCGTCGACCTCGTGCGCGCCGAAGCGGCCGCCGTGCTCGGCCACTCCGGCGGCGACGCCGTCGAGGCCGATCGCGCCTTCCGCGAGCTGGGCTTCGACTCGCTCACCGCGGTCGACCTGCGCAACCGCCTGGAGGTCGTGACCGGGCTCAGCCTGCCCAGCACGGTCGTGTTCGACTACCCGAACGCGGACACCCTGGCCGGCTTCATCCTGTCCACCCTGGACGGCCCGGTGGCCGGCGAGACCGTCGTCGCGGCCACCGCCGTGGACGAGCCGATCGCCATCGTCGGCATGAGCTGCCGGTTCCCCGGCGGGGTCACCTCGCCGGAAGCGTTGTGGGACCTGATCATCGGCGGCGGCGACGCGATCTCGTCGTTCCCGCCCGACCGCGGCTGGGACGCCGCCGGGCTGTTCGACGCCGACCCGGACCGCAGTGGCAAGACCTACTCGACGCTCGGCGGGTTCCTCGACGGCGTCGCGGACTTCGACGCGGGCTTCTTCGGGATCTCCCCGCGCGAGGCCCTGTCGATGGACCCCCAGCAGCGCCTGCTGCTGGAAGTCGCCTGGGAGACCTTCGAACGCGCGGGCGTCGACCCGGCCGCGGCGCGGGGGAGCCGGACCGGCGTGTTCGTCGGCGCCAGCTACCAGGACTACGCCTCGACCGTGCTCAACGCGGCCGAGGGCTCCGAAGGGCACATGATCACCGGCGCGGTGTCGAGTGTCCTTTCCGGCCGGATCGCCTACCTGTTCGGGCTGGAGGGCCCGGCCGTCACGCTCGACACGGCGTGCTCGTCGTCGCTGGTCGCGCTGCACCTGGCGTGCCAGTCGCTGCGCTCGGGCGAGAGCTCGCTCGCGCTCGCCGGCGGGGTCACGGTGATGGCGACGCCGGCGCCGTGGATCGGGTTCAGCCGCCAGCGCGCGATGGCGCCCGACGGCCGCTGCAAGGCCTACTCCGACGACGCCGACGGCATGAGCCTCGCCGAGGGCGTCGGGCTGGTCCTCGTCGAGCGCCTTTCCGACGCCCAGCGCAACGGTCACGAGATCCTCGCGGTCGTCCGCGGCTCGGCGATGAACTCCGACGGCGCGTCCAACGGCATGACCGCCCCGAACGGCCCGTCCCAGCAACGTGTCATCCGCCAGGCCCTCGCGAGCGCCGGGTTGTCCACTTCGGACATCGACGCGGTCGAGGGCCACGGCACCGGCACGCCGCTCGGCGACCCGATCGAGGTCCAGGCGCTGCAGGCCACCTACGGCCGTGACCGCGAACGACCGCTGTTGCTCGGCTCGGTCAAGTCCAACCTCGGCCACACGCAGATGGCGTCGGGCATCGCCGGCGTGGTCAAGCTCGTCATGGCCATGCGCCACGGCGTGCTGCCGAAAACCCTGCACGCGGACACGCCGTCGTCGCACATCGACTGGTCCGGCGGCGCCATCCGGCTGCTCGACGAAACCGCCGACTGGCCGGACACGGGGGAACCCCGGCGAGCCGCGGTGTCTTCGTTCGGCCTGAGCGGCACGAACGTCCACACGGTACTGGAGCAGGCCCCCGAACCGGCCGCGGCGCCGGAGCCGATGACGCTCGGGACCGTGCCCGTGGTGGTCTCGGCCCGGACACCGGAAGCCCTGCGCGCCCAAGCCGCCAGGCTCAAGGCGTGGCCCGGCGAACCGGCCGACCTGGCCTTCACCCTGGCCACGGCTCGCGCGGACCTCAGCCACCGCGCGGTGATCCTGGCCGCGACGGCCGAGGATGTCCGAAGCGGTCTGACCGCGATCGCCGAGGACGAGCCCGCCCCGCACGTCCTGCGGGGCACGTCGGCCACCCGTCCCACGACGGCGTTCCTCTTCACCGGCCAGGGCAGCCAGCGGCCCGGCGCCGGGCGGGAGCTGTACGAGCGGTTCCCGGTGTTCGCCGAGGCCCTCGACGAAGTCCTCGCGCACCTCGAGCTGGAGCGGAGCGTGCTCTTCGCCGAGCCGGGCACGCCGGAAGCCGCGCTGCTGAACGAAACCCGGTACGCGCAACCGGCGCTGTTCGCGATCGAGGTCGCGTTGGCCCGGCTCCTGGAGTCCTGGGACGTGCGGCCCGACCACGTCGCCGGGCACTCGGTCGGCGAGATCGCCGCCGCGCACGTCGCCGGGGTGCTTTCCCTGGCCGACGCGGCCACGCTGGTCGAAGCCCGCGGCCGGCTCATGCAGGCCCTCCCGGCCGGTGGCGCGATGGTCGCGATCCGGGCGACCGAGGCGGCCGTCCGCGCGCAGCTGCCGGACGGCGTCGACGTCGCCGCGGTCAACGGCCCGGAGTCCATTGTGGTCTCCGGACCGGAGGACGCCGTGCTCGCCTTCGCGGAACGGTTCGGGAAGACCCGGCGGCTCACCGTGTCGCACGCCTTCCACTCCGCGTCGATGGACCCGGTGCTGGCCGAGTTCCGCGCCGCCATCGCCGGGCTCACCTTCTCGGCACCGGAACTGCCGTTCGTCTCGGCGGTGGACGGAACCGACCCGGTCGACGGCCCGGACTACTGGGTGCGGCACGCCCGTGAGGCCGTCCGGTTCGCCGACGCCCTCACGACCCTGGACGAAGCCGGGGTCACCGCCTACGTCGAACTCGGGCCCGACGCGGTCCTGTCGGCGCTGTCCACCGCGAAGCCGATGCTGCGCAAGGACCGGCCGGAGGAGGAGACCGTCGCCGCGGTGCTCGCCGACCTGCACTCCCGCGGGTACCGGCCGGACTGGGCCGCGTTCTTCGCCGGGACCGGCGCCCGCCGGATCGACCTGCCCACGTACGCCTTCCAGCGGTCCCGCTACTGGCCGGAACCCGCCGCCGCGGCACCGGAAGCCGACACCGGTTTCTGGACCGCGCTGGAAGCGGCCGACGTCGAAGAGCTGTCGACCACCTTGGACGTCGACCGCGACGCGCTCGGCACCGTCCTGCCCGCGCTCACCGCGTGGCGCCACCGCGTGCGCGAAGAGTCCGAAGTGGACGACTGGCGCTACCGCGTGGTCTGGAGCCCGGTCCGCGCCGAACCCGCCGCGCCCAGCAGGGTGCTGGTCGTGGCCCACGACGACCCGTGGGCGGACTCGGTCGCCGAAGCCCTCGGCGGTACCCGGGTCGAGCCGGGCGCCGAGCTGCCCGAAGCCGACCACGTGCTTTCGCTGTTGTCCGACCCCGCCGAATCGCTGCACTTCGCGCGGGAACTCGGGGACAAGGCCCCGCTGTGGTGGGGCACCCGCGGCGCCGTCAGCACCGGCGCGGCGGACCCCGCGCCCGACCCGCACGCGGCCGCGCTCTGGGGCCTCGGCCGGGTGCTGGGCCTGGAACAGCCGCAACGCTGGGGCGGGCTCGTCGACCTCCCCGAGGTCCTCGACGCCCGCGCGGCCGGCCGCCTCTTCGCCGTCCTGCGCGGGATCGGCGACGAAGACCAGGTCGCCATCCGCCCCTCGGGCGTCTTCGCCCGCCGCCTCACCACCGCACCCGCAGGTCGTATAACGGACTACACCCCGCGGGGTACGGTGCTGATCACCGGCGGTACCGGCGGGCTCGGCGCGGAGGTCGCACGACAGCTGGCCGATGCGGGCGCCGACCACCTCGTGCTGCTCAGCCGCCGCGGCCCGGACGCTCCGGGTGCGGCCGAGCTGGCCGAGGAGCTGAACACCCGCGTCACCCTCGAAGCCTGCGACGTCGCCGACCGCGACGCCCTCGGCCGGGTCATCGCCACGATCCCGGACCTGACCGCCGTCGTGCACACCGCCGGTGTGGTCGACGACGGCACCACCGACTCCCTCACCGCGGAGCAGTTCGCGGCCGTGTTCGAGGCGAAGTGCGCCGGCGCGGAGCACCTCGACGAGCTGACCGCGGACCTCGACCTGGACGCGTTCGTGCTGTTCTCCTCGACCGCCGGCACGTTCGGCGCGGCCGGGCAGGGCAACTACGCGGCCGCCAACGCCCACCTCGACGCGCTCGCCGCGCGCCGCCGGGAGGCCGGCCGCGTGGCGACGTCGATCGCGTGGGGCCCGTGGGCGGGCGCCGGCATGCTCGGCGGCAACGCGGGGGTGCAGGACCGCGTCGGCCGCGGCGGGCTCGCGCTGCTGCCGCCGGACCGGGCCGTCGCGGCGATGCGGCGCGCGATCGGCGCCGGCGACACCGAGATCCTGGTCGCGGACATCGACTTCGCGCGGTTCGTCCCGGCCTTCACGATCGGCCGGCCGTTCCCGCTGCTGGCCGACCTGCCGCGGGCGAAGGCCGTGCTCAGCGAAGCCCGGGAAGCGGGGGAGCGCGGCGACCTGCGCGGCACCCTCACCGCGCTGCCGCCCGCCGACCGGGAGAAGCACCTGCTGGGCCTGCTGCGCACGCAGGTCGCGATGGTGCTGGGCCACGCCGACGCCGGCGCGGTCGCCCCGGACGCCGCGTTCGCCGACCTCGGGTTCGACTCGCTCACCGCGGTCGAGCTGCGCAACGGCATCGGCGCGGCCACCGGGCTCGCGCTGCCGTCGTCGCTGGTGTTCGACCACCCGTCCCCGCGCGCGCTCACGGCGTTCCTGCTCGGCGAGCTGCTCGGCGCCGACACACCGGCCGGCACCACGGTCACCACCCGCGCCGCCGCCGGCGACCCGGTGGTGATCGTCGGCATCGGCTGCCGCTTCCCCGGCGGCGTCACCTCCCCGCGCACCTTCTGGCAGCTCCTCGAGGACGGCGGCGACGCGATCGGGCCGTTCCCGGCCGACCGCGGCTGGGACCTCGCGAAGCTCGGCGACGGCCACGGCGGCTTCCTGCCCGACGCCGCCGGGTTCGACGCCGGCTTCTTCGGCATCTCCCCACGCGAGGCACTGGCGATGGACCCGCAGCAGCGGCTCCTGCTGGAGACGTCGTGGGAGTCGCTGGAGCACGCCGGCATCGACCCGGCGAGCCTGCGCGGCACCGACACCGGCGTCTTCGTCGGCACCAACGGCCAGGACTACACCGGGCTGCTGCTCAACTCCGACGCCGACGTCGCCGGGCACATGGCCACCGGCACCACGGCGAGTGTCCTTTCCGGACGGTTGTCCTACACCCTCGGCCTGGAAGGCCCGGCCGTCACGGTCGACACCGCGTGCTCGTCTTCGCTGGTCGCCCTGCACTGGGCCGCCCGCGCACTGACCGACGGCGAATGCTCGCTGGCCCTGGTCGGCGGCGTCACCGTGATGACCAGCCCGTTCTCGTTCACCGAGTTCGACGCCCAGGGCGGCCTCGCCGCCGACGGGCACTGCAAGGCGTTCTCCGACGACGCCGACGGCACGGCCTGGTCGGAAGGCGCGGGCGTGCTCGTCGTCGAGCGGCAGTCCGACGCACTCCGGCACGGCCACGAGATCCTCGCCGTGGTGAAGGGGTCCGCGATCAACCAGGACGGCGCTTCCAACGGCCTCACCGCGCCGAACGGCCCGTCGCAGCAACGCGTGATCCGGGCGGCGCTGGCCGACGCCGGTCTGTCCACTTCGGACGTCGACGTCGTCGAGGCGCACGGCACCGGGACGACGCTCGGTGACCCGATCGAGGCGCAGGCACTGCTGGCCACCTACGGGCAGGACCGCGAGACGCCGGTGCTGCTGGGGTCGGTCAAGTCCAACCTCGGGCACACGCAGGCCGCCGCGGGTGCCGCGGGCGTGATCAAGATGGTGCTCTCCCTCAACCGGGCCGTGGTGCCGAAGACGCTGCACGTCGGGGCGCCGACGTCCCATGTGGACTGGACGGCAGGTGCGCTCGATCTGGTCACCGAGGCGACCGCGTGGCCCGAGACGGCCCGTCCGCGCCGGGCGGCCGTGTCGTCGTTCGGGGTCAGCGGCACGAACGCGCACGTCATCCTGGAAGCCCCGCCCGTGCGGGACGCCGCGCCCGGCACCGCACCCGCGGTCGTGCCGTGGCCGGTGTCGGCGCGTTCCGAGACGGCGCTGGACGCGCTGCTGTCCACTGTGGCCGGCGACGCGCTCGACACCGGGTACACCCTGGCCACCGGCCGGGCCGCGCTCGACCACCGCGCCGTGCTGGTCGGCGGCGAGGTCGTGAGCCGGGGAGTGGCCCGCGAGCGGGTCACCGCGTTCCTGTTCTCCGGGCAGGGCGCCCAGCGCCTGGGCATGGGCCGCGAGCTGTACGCGCGGTATCCGGTGTTCGCCGACGCGTGGGACGAGGTCTGCGCGCACCTCGGGATGCCGCTGGGCGACGTCGCCTGGGGCGAGGACGCGGCCGAACTGGACCGGACCGGCCGGGCGCAGCCCGCGTTGTTCGCGTTCGAGGTCGCCGCGTTCCGGCTCCTGGCGTCGTGGGGGGTGCGTCCGGACTTCGTCGCCGGGCATTCGATCGGCGAGGTCGCCGCGGCGCACGTGGCCGGGGTGTTCTCGCTGCAAGACGCGTGCACGCTCGTCGCCGCCCGGGCCCGGCTGATGCAGGAGCTGCCGGAAGGCGGCGCGATGGTCGCTCTCCGCGCCTCGGAAGCCGACGTCCGCACGCGGCTCACCGACGGCGTCGCCATCGCGGCGGTCAACGGCCCGGAGTCCGTCGTGCTCTCCGGCGACGAGGACGCCGTGCTCGCGGTGGCCGAAACCTTCGGCGGCGGACGGCGGCTGACCGTGAGCCACGCCTTCCACTCGCCGCTGATGGACCCGATGCTGCCGGAGTTCCGCACCGTCGTGACCGGGCTGCGGTTCGCGGCCCCGGTCATCCCGCTCGTCAGCGACGGCGACGTCACCGACCCCGAGTACTGGGTGCGGCACGTGCGCGAGACCGTCCGCTTCGGCGACGCCCTCGACCGGCTGGCCGAGGTGTCGCTGTTCGTCGAGGTCGGGCCCGACGCCGCGTTGGCACCGCTGGTCGAACCGGCCGGCGACCGCGTGGTCGTCCCGTTGGCGCGCCGGGGCAGGTCCGAAGAGGACAGTGCCGCGGCCGCGCTGGGCACGCTGTTCACCGCGGGCGTCGACCCGGACTGGGCCGCGTGGTTCGCCGGCACCGGCGCCCGCCGCACCGAACTGCCGACCTACCCCTTCGACCACGAGCGGTACTGGCCCGAGGTGGTCACGAGCGGGCCGGCCGACGACGGCTTCTGGGCCTCGGTCGACCGCGCGGACACCGCCGGGCTCGCCGACCAGCTCGCCATCGAACCGGCCACGCTCGACGCGGTCCTGCCCGCGCTCGCCGCGTGGCGGCGCAAGCAGGCCGAAGCGGCCGCGGCCGACGAACTGCGCTACCGGATCACCTGGCAGCCGGTCGGCGTCGGCGAGCCGAAGGCCGCGAACATCGCGGTCGTCCCCGGCGACGACGCCGAGTGGGCCGCTCGGGTCACCGAAGCCCTCGGGGCCGGCCGCGACCCGGCCGGCGCCGACCTCGTCGTGTCGCTGCGGGAAACCGTTGCGGGAACCAGGGAACTGCTCGCCGAAGTCGACGTCCCGGTCTGGTGCCTGACGCGCGGCGCGGTCGCGGTCACCCCGGCCGAACGCGTCGACGGCCCGGCCGCGCTGTGGGGCTTCGGCCGCGTCGCGGCCCTGCACGACCCGCAGCGCTGGGGCGGGCTCGTCGACGTCCCGGCCGAACTGGACACCCGCGCCGCGGCCCGGCTGCTCGCGGTGCTCGGCGGGGCGGAAGACCAGGTCGCCGTCCGCGCGGCCGGGGTCTACGGCCGCCGCCTGACCCGCGCCACCGCGGGCGGGGAACGCTGGGAGCCGCGCGGCACCGTGCTCGTCACCGGCGACGGACCCGCCGCACTCCTCGCCGACCACCTGACCGGGGTCGACGTCGTCCGCGACCCGGCCGCGCTGGCGTCCCCGCCGGACGCGGTCATCCACAGCGGAAGCCTCGAAGAGGCCAAGCGGTACGCCGGGTGGCCCCTGGACGCGTTCGTCCTGCTCACCTCGATCGCCGGGGTCTGGGGCGTGCGCGGCCGCGGCGACGAGGCCGCCGAAGCGGCCGAACTGGAAGCCTTCGCGCGGCAACGCCGTGACCGCGGCGAACCCGCGTCCGTCGTCGCCTTCGCGGCGTGGGCGGGCACCGGCGAGGACGAGGCCCACCTGCGCGACAGCGGGCTGCCCGTGCTCGACCCGGCCGCGGCCACGGCCGCGCTGCGCACCGCCGTACGGTCCGCCGACCTCACCACGGTCGTCGCCGACGTCCGGTGGGACCGCTTCGGCCCGGCGTTCACGGCGGCGCGCCCGAGCCCGCTGCTGTCGCCGCTGTTCACCCCGGCGCCGTCGACCGGTTCCGGCCTGCGCGACCTGGCTCCGGGCGAACGGTCCGACGTCGTCCTGGACCTCGTCCGGACCGCGGCCGCGACCGTGCTGCGCCACCCCGGCACCGACCGGATCGAGGCCGACCGCGCGTTCTCCGCACTGGGCTTCGATTCGCTCACCGCGATGGACCTGCGCACGGTCCTGAGCAGCGAGACCGGGCTGCGGCTGCCGGCCACGCTGGTGTTCGACCACCCGACCCCGCGCGAGCTGACCGCGTTCCTGCTGACCGAGCTGTTCGGCGACGAACAAGAAGTCGCCACCGAAGCCGCTCCGGCGGCACTCGGGGACGACCCGGTCGTCATCGTCGGCATGAGCTGCCGCTACCCCGGCGGCATCGGCTCGCCCGAAGACCTCTGGCGGGCGGTCGTCGACGAACGGGACGTCGTCGGCGGCTTCCCGGCCGACCGCGGCTGGGACCTGGCCACGCTCACCGGCGACGGCCCGGGCAGCAGCGCCGCCAAGGAAGGCGGCTTCCTGCACGACGCCGCCGAGTTCGACCCCGGCTTCTTCGGGATCGCGCCGCGCGAGGCGATCGTGATGGACCCGCAGCAGCGGCTCGTCCTCGAAGTGGCGTGGGAGGCCTTCGAACGCGCCGGCATCGACGCCACCGGGCTGCGCGGCGGCGACACCGGCGTCTACATCGGCGGCGGCTCTGGCGACTACACCCCGCCCACCGACACGCCGGGCCACCAGGCCACCGCGCAGGCGGCCAGCCTGCTCTCCGGCCGCGTCTCCTACGCCCTGGGGCTGGAAGGCCCGTCGGTCAGCGTCGACACCGCGTGCTCGTCCTCGCTGGTCGCGCTGCACCTGGCCGCGCAGGCACTGCGGACGGGGGAGTGCTCCCTGGCCGTCGCCGGCGGCGTGATGGTGATGTCGAGCCCGACCGGGTTCGTCGAGTTCGGCGAGATGGGTGCGCTGTCGCCGGACGGGCGCTGCAAGGCCTTCGCCGACGCCGCCGACGGCACCGGCTGGTCCGAAGGCGTCGGCATGATCGTGCTGGAACGTGAGTCCGACGCGCGCCGCCACGGGCACCCGGTCCTCGCCGTGGTGCGGGGTTCGGCGGTCAACTCCGACGGCGCGTCCAACGGGCTCACCGCGCCCAGCGGCCCGGCCCAGCAGCGCGTGATCAAGCGCGCCCTCGCCGTCTCGGGGCTGGCACCGTCCGAAGTGGACGCCGTCGAGGCGCACGGCACCGGCACGAAGCTCGGCGATCCCATCGAAGCGCAAGCCTTGCTGGCCACTTACGGCCGTGACCGCGAACAGCCGCTGCTGCTCGGCTCGGTCAAGTCGAACCTCGGCCACACGCAGGCCGCGGCCGGTGCGGCGGCGGTGATCAAGATGGTGCTGGCCATGCGCCACGGGCTGCTGCCGAAGACCCTGCACGTGGACAAGCCGTCCGAGCACGTCGACTGGTCGGCGGGCCGCGTCGCGCTGCTCACCGAGAGCCGGCCGTGGCCCGAGACCGGGCACCCCCGCCGGGCCGGGATCTCCGCGTTCGGCGCCAGCGGCACCAACGCCCACCTGGTGCTGGAACAGGCCCCGGCGGTGGAACCGCGCCCGGCCGCCGCCCCGGCGACCGTGCCGGTCCGGCTGTCCGCGCGCAGCGACGACGGGCTGCGGGCCCAGGCCCGCGCCCTGCGGGACCACCTGGTCACGCACCCCGAACTCGCGCTGCCCGACGTGGCCTTCTCCGCGGCGACGACCCGCGCCTGGTTCGAGTCGCGGGCGGTCGTCGTGGCCGGGGACCGGGAGGAACTGCTGACCGGGCTCGGCGCGCTCACCGCGGGGACGTCGTCACCGCTGGTGCACACCGGCAAGCCGGCGGCCGGGAAGCTCGCGTTCCTGTTCTCCGGGCAGGGGTCGCAGTACCCGGGCATGGGCCGTGACCTGTACGAACGGTTCCCGGTGTTCGCCGCCGCGTTCGACGAGGCCTGCGCGCACCTGGACCTCGACCTGCCCGGCTCGCTGCGGGACGTCGTCTTCGGCGACGACGCCGGCGTGCTGGCGCAGACCCGGTGGTCGCAGCCGGCGGTGTTCGCCGTCGAGGTCGCGCTCTACCGGCTCGTCGAGTCGTGGGGCGTGCGGCCCGACCACCTGGCCGGGCACTCGATCGGCGAGTTCGCCGCCGCCCACGCGGCCGGGGTGCTGTCGCTGGCCGACGCCTGCACGCTGGTCGCCGCCCGCGGCCGGCTCATGCAGGAGCTGCCGGGCGGGGCGATGGCCGCGCTGCAGGTCACCGAAGCCGAGGCGGAAGAGCTGATCAGCGGGCGGCCGCTGTCGATCGCCGCGGTCAACGGACCCGAAGCCGTGGTCGTCTCCGGAGACACCGACGCGGTCGCCGAGGTCGCGGAGCTCGTCGCGGCCCGCGGCCGAAAGACTAGACATTTAAGGGTCAGCCACGCGTTTCACTCGTCGCATATGAACGCGATGAGGGACGAATTCGAGCGGATCGCCGCGGGGGTGCAGTTCGCCCCGCCGGTGCTGCCGGTCGTGTCCACCGTCACCGCGTCCCCGGTCACCGGCGAGCTCGGGAGCCCGGCGTACTGGGCCGAGCACGTCCGCCGTCCGGTGCTGTTCGCCGGTGCGGTCGCCGCGCTCGACTCGCTCGGCGTCACGAAGTACCTGGAACTGGGCCCGGACCGCACCCTCGCCGCGCTCACCCGGACGCTCACCGGCGAGTCCGCCACCGTGACCGCCGCCCTGCGCGCCGGCCGCGAGGACGAGCCGACGCTGCTCTCCGCGCTGGCCCGGCTCGACGTCGGCGGTACCCCGGTCGAGTGGGCCGGGCTGTTCGCCGGGGCGCGCCCGGTCGACCTGCCCACCTACCGGTTCCACCACGAGCGCTTCTGGCCGGACACCCCGGTCGCCGCGACCGCCACGCCGGACTTCCTGACCGGCCTGGACGCCGACGTGCTCGCCAAGGAGATCGACGTCGACCGCGCCGCGCTCGACGCCGTGCTGCCCGCCCTGCTCGACCTGCAGCACCGCCGGGCGCAGCAGTCCACTGTGGACGAGCTGCGGTACCGCGTCGCCTGGAAGCCGCTCGGCGGCGCTGCGGGTGCGGTGCCGGACGGGACGTGGCTGGTCGTCGTGCCCGCCGGCTTCGCCGAAGACCCTTGGGTCGCCGGCGTGGTCAAGGCGCTCGGCGCCGAGCGGGTGGACGTCACCGGCACCGATCGCGAGACACTGACCGAGGCGCTCGCCGGTGCCGGCACCGGCGTCGTTTCCCTGCTCGGCCTGGACGAATCCACGCCGGCCGCGGGCGCCGCGGCCACCACCGCGCTGCTGCAGGCACTGGCCGGCACCGGCAGCACGGCCCGGCTGTGGTGCCTGACCCGCGGCGCGGTCACCGCCGTGCCGTCGGACCGGGTCACCTCGATCGCGCAGGCCGCGCTCTGGGGCCTGGGCCGGGTCGCGGCGCTGGAGCAGCCGCAGCGCTGGGGCGGTCTCGTCGACCTGCCCGCCGACCTCGACGACCACGCTTTCGCCCGGCTGGGCGCGGTGCTCGCCGGCACCGAAGACCAGGTCGCGGTGCGGGCGGCCGGCGGGTTCGCCCGGCGGCTCGTGCGCGCCCCGGCCGGTCCGTCGGCGCGGGCGTGGCAGCCGCGCGGGACCGTCGTCGTCACCGGCGGCACCGGCGCGCTCGGCAAGCACGTCGCCCGCTGGGCGCTGGCAGAAGGCGCCGCGCGGGTCGTGCTCACCGGCCGCCGCGGCCCGGACACCCCGGACGCCGTCGCGCTGCGGGCCGACCTGGGCCCGCGGGCGTCGGTCGTCGCCTGCGACCTGACCGACCCGGACGCCGTGCGGGAGCTGCTCACCGCCGACGTCACCGCGGTGATCCACGCGGCCGGCGTCCTCGACGACGGCGTGCTCGAGGGCTACGGCCCGGACCGGTTCGACGCCGTGTTCGCGGCGAAGGCCGAATCCGCGCTCGTGCTCGACCGCGTCACCCGCGAGCTGGACCTCGACGTCTTCGCGCTGTTCTCCTCGGCGTCCAGCTCGGTCGGCAACGCCGGCCAAGCCAACTACGCCGCGGCGAACGCCGTGCTCGACGCCGTCGCCGAACAGCGGCGCGCGGACGGGCTGCCCGGCACCTCGATCGCCTGGGGCGCTTGGCGGGCGGGCATGGCCGAGACCGCCGACGCGGCGGCCCGGGCCCAGCGCACCGGCACCCGGCCGGTCGCGCCGGAGCTGGCGCTCACCGCGTTCGCGCAGGTCGTGCTCGCGACCGACGCGGCACCGGTGGTCGCCGACATCGACCACGCCACCTTCCTGCGCGCGTTCACCGCGGCCCGGCCGGCGCCGTTGCTGACCGACCTGCCGGAGTACCACCGCCTGACCGCGGAAGCGCCGGCTCCGGCCGATGCGGGTGCGGCGCTGCGGGAGCGGCTGGGCAAGCTGCCGGTGCCGGACCGCGAGAAGGCCGCGCTCGACGTCGTCCGCACCCAGGTCGCCGCGGTGCTCGGGTTCGCCGGGCCGCACGCGGTCGACCCGGAGCGGCCGTTCTCCGGGCTCGGCTTCGACTCCCTCAGCGCGATCGAGCTGCGCAACCAGCTGGCCGCGGCGACCGGGCTCGACCTGCCCGCGACGCTCGTGTTCGACCAGCCGTCGCCCGCCGTGCTCGCCGCCGACCTGGTGCGGCAGCTCGTCGGTGACGAGCGGGTCCCCGATGACCTGGACACCGAGCTGCGGGCCCTGCTCGCGGCCGTTTCCCCGGCGCGCCTGCGCGAAAGCGGCGTGCTGGACACCTTGCGCCGCCTGGCCGGGCCCGACCCGGCCGGGGACGGGGCCGCCGACTTCGACGGCATGTCGGTCGACGACCTGGTCCGCGCGGCGCTCGACGGCGAGGCCACCTGACCCCGATGAACCTACGGAGCTGACACATGTCCACCCCGAGCGACCGGGTCGTCGAAGCACTCCGTGCCGCGATGAAGGAGTCCGAGCGGCTCAAGCGGCAGAACCAGGAGCTGCGCGCCGCCGCCACGGAGCCGATCGCCATCGTGGCCATGGGCTGCCGGTTCCCCGGCGGCGTCCGCGGCCCCGAAGCGCTGTGGCGGCTCCTCGAAGCCGGCGGTGACGCGATCGGGCCGTTCCCGGCCGACCGCGGCTGGGACGTCGAGGCGGTCACCGGCGCTCGAGTGGACGAGCGGGGCATGGGCGTCAGCCAGGCGGGCGGGTTCCTCGACGGCGTCACGGACTTCGACGCCGGGTTCTTCGGGATCTCACCCCGCGAGGCGGTGTCCCTGGACCCCCAGCAGCGGCTGCTGCTGGAGGTGTCCTGGGAGGCGATCGAGCGGGCCGGCCTCGACCCGAGGCGGCTGCGAGGCAGCCGGACCGGCGTCTTCGCCGGGACCAACGGGCAGGACTACGCGTACCTGATGGTCCGTTCGCTGGCCGACGCCGACGGTTCGGTCGGCACCGGCATCGCGGCGAGCGCGCTGTCCGGCCGGGTGGCCTACACGCTCGGCCTGGAAGGCCCGGTCGTCACGGTCGACACGGCGTGCTCGTCGTCGCTGGTCGCGGTGCACCTGGCCGCGCAGGCGCTGCGGGCGGGGGAGTGCACCCTCGCGCTGGCCGCGGGCGTGAACGTGATGTCGACGCCCGGGTCGCTGCTGGAGTTCAGCCGCCAGGGCGGGCTTTCGGCCGACGGCCGCTGCAAGGCCTTCTCCGACGACGCCGACGGCACCGGCTGGTCCGAAGGCGTCGGCGTGCTGGTGCTGGAGAAGCTGTCGGACGCGCAGCGCAACGGGCACGAGGTGCTCGCCGTGGTCCGCGGCACGGCGGTCAACTCCGACGGCGCGTCCAACGGTTTCACCGCCCCCAACGGACCTTCGCAGCAACGCGTGATCCGGGCCGCGCTGGCCGCGTCCGGACTGTCCACTTCGGACGTCGACGTCGTCGAGGCGCACGGCACCGGCACGAAGCTCGGCGACCCGATCGAAGCCCAGGCGCTGCTGGCGACCTACGGGCAGGACCGCGGGACGCCGCTGCTGCTGGGGTCGGTCAAGTCCAACATCGGGCACACCCAGGCGGCGGCGGGGGTCGCCGGGATCATCAAGGTGGTCGAGGCGATCCGGCACGGGGTCGTGCCGCGGACGTTGCACGCGGAGACACCGTCGTCCCATGTGGACTGGAGCTCCGGTGCGGTGCGGCTCGCCACCGCGAACGAGCCGTGGCCCGCGGTCGATCGTGCGCGCCGGGCCGGGGTCTCGTCGTTCGGGGTCAGCGGCACCAACGCCCACGTCCTCATCGAGCAGGCGCCCGTCGCGGCGGCCGTCGAGACCGAGCGGGCGGACGTTCCGGCGCCGTGGCTGCTGTCCGGGCGCACCCCGGCGGCCTTGCGGGCCCAGGTCGCCCAGATCGTCGACGTCACCGGCGATCCGCTGGACGTCGCTTACTCCCTCGCCACCACCCGGTCGGCCTTCGAAGAGCGGCTGAGCGTCCTCGACCCGGACCCTCGTGCGGCGCTGGCCGCCTGGCTGGCGGACGGGGACGCGCCCGGCGTGGTCACGGGTTCGGTCGAGCGGCCGCCCGCGCTCGCGTACGTCTTCACCGGCCAGGGCGCGCAGTGGCCGGGGATGGGCCGGGGGCTGGCCGCGCGGTTCCCCGTCTTCGCCGACGCACTCGCCGCTTCGCTCGACCGGCTCGACCCGGCCGTCCGCGAAGTGCTGCAGGGCAACGACGCCGCCGCCCTGGACCAGACCGGGTACGCGCAGCCCGCGTTGTTCGCGATCGAGGTCGCGCTGTTCCGGCTCCTGGAGTCCTGGGGGATCCGGCCCGACTTCGTCGCCGGGCATTCGGTCGGCGAGATCGCCGCCGCGCACGTGTCCGGTGTGCTGTCCCTCGACGACGCCTGCGTACTGGTCGGTGCCCGGGCCCGGTTGATGCAGGCGCTGCCCGCCGGGGGCGCGATGGTCGCCGTCCGCGCGAGCGAGGAGGACGTCCGGCCGTACCTGGGCGGCGACGTCGCCGTCGCCGCGATCAACGGGCCGCGGTCGGTCGTGCTGTCCGGCGCCGAGGACGCCGTGCTCGCCGCCGCCGCGCACTTCGAGCGCCCGCGCCGGCTTTCGGTGTCGCACGCGTTCCACTCGCCGCTCATGGACCCGATGCTCGACGACTTCCGCGCGGTCGTGGGCGGGTTGTCGTTCGCCGAGCCGGTGCTGCCGTTCATCGCTTCCGGGGACGTGACGTCGCCCGAGTACTGGGTGAGCCACGTGCGGGAACCGGTCCGGTTCGCCGACGCCGTGGCGCGGCTCGCCGGGTCCGGTGCTTCGGTACTCGCCGAGCTGGGCCCGGACGCCGCGCTCACCCCGCTGATCGGGGACGGCACCGCGATTCCGCTGGGGCGCCGGGACTCCGACGAAGCCGCGGTGCTGACCGCGGCGCTGGCCGGGCTGCACACCGCCGGCGTGCGGGTCGACTGGCCGGCGTTCTTCGCCGGCACCGGCGCGCGCACGGTTTCCCTGCCGACGTACCCGTTCCAGAGCGAACGCTTCTGGCCGTCCACTGTGGACGTCGCCGCCGACGCCGCCGGGCTCGGGCTCGACCCGGTGACCCACCCGCTGCTCGGCGCGTCCCTGGCCCCGGCCGGGTCCGACGGCCTGCTGCTGACCGGCCGCATCTCGGCCCGCACCCACCCGTGGCTCACCGACGGCGTGTTCCCGGGCACCGGGTTCGTCGAACTCGCCCTGCGCGCCGGGCTCGACCTCGGCTGCGACCTGGTCGAAGAACTCACCCTCGGCGCCCCGCTGGTCCTCGCCGCCGACGAGGCCGCCGACCTGCAGCTTTCGGTCGGCGAGCCGGACGGGACCGGTCGCCGCCGGCTCGAGGTCCACACCCGGACCGAGGGGCGCTGGATCCGCCGCGCCGAGGGCGTCCTCGCCACCGGCGCACACCACGAACAATTCGCCGACGACTCCTCCACCGAGGTCGCTTTCGGGGAGGACGAAGCGGAGACGGCCCGGTTCGGGCTGCACCCCCGGCTCCTCGAGGAGGCGCTGCGGGTCGCGGGGATCACCGGGTACCCCACCCGGTGGACGCGGGTTTCGCTGCACGCCGCGGGCGCGGCCCGCGTCCGCGTCCGGGTGGGAGACGGCCCGTCGCTGGCCCTCACCGACACCGCCGGGCAGCCGGTGGCGTCGGTCGGCTCGGTGCGCGCGGAAGCCGTGGCCGCGGAGTCCGAGGTGGACTCGCTGTTCGAACCGCGCTGGGTGCCGGTCGTGCTGCCCCCGGAAGGCGCCACCGACGTCACCCTCGTCCGGCTGGCCGGCGACGGCAGTCCCCTGGACGACCTCACCACGCTGACCACCCGCGCCCTCGAACTGGTGCAGGACTGGCTGGCGGACGAGCAGTCCGCGGCGTCGCGGCTGGTCTTCGTGACCGAGGCCGGCGACCTCGCCGCCGCGGCCGTCTGGGGCCTGATCCGCACCGCCCAGGCCGAAAACCCGGGCCGCTTCGTCCTCCTCGACGTCGACGCCGAGACCACCGACGCGACCATCGCCCGTGCCCTCGCCCTCGACGAACCCCAGCTGCAGCTGCGCGGCGACACCGCCCGCGCCCCCCGCCTCGCCCGCGTGGACGCCGCACTTTCACGTGAAAGTGCCCACCTGGGGGCCGCACTTTCACGTGAAAGTGCGGCCTGGGATCCGGACGGGACGGTCCTGATCACCGGCGGCACCGGGGGACTGGGGGCCGAACTCGCGCGGCACCTCGTGCGTGAGCACGGTGTCCGGCACCTGCTGCTGCTCAGCCGCCGCGGCCCGGACGCGCCCGGCGCCCGTGAGCTGCGCGACGAACTCGGCGTCGACGTCGAGATCCGCGCCTGCGACGTCGCCGACCGCGAAGACCTGGCCGCCGCGCTCGCCACGGTTCCGGCCGAACACCCGCTGACCGCGGTCGTGCACGCGGCCGGCGTGCTCGACGACGGCGTCGTCACCGCGCTCACCCCGGAGCGGCTCGCTCCGGTGCTGGCCGCCAAGGCCGCCGCCGCGTGGCACCTGCACGAGCTGACCCACGACCTCGACGCGTTCGTGCTGTTCTCCTCCGTCGCCGGGATCATGGGCGGCGCCGGGCAGGGCAGCTACGCCGCCGCCAACAGCTTCCTCGACGCCCTCGCCGAGCACCGCCACGCCGCCGGCCTGCCCGCCCACTCGCTGGCCTGGGGCTCGTGGACGGTCGGCATGGCCGGCTCGCTCGCCGAAGCCGACCGCGCGCGGATGGCCCGCTCGGGCATGCCGCCGCTCGAACTCGACCACGGCCTCGCGCTGTTCGACGCCGCCCTCGCGCTGCCGCGGGCCCTGGTGGTGCCGGTCGCCGTCGACCTCGCCGCCCTGCGCCTGCTCGACGAGCTGCCGCCGATCCTGCGCGGCTTGGCCGGGGGCATCCGCCGCTCGGCCGCCACGACGTCCGGTGCCGCCGCCGACCTCGCCGGGCAGCTGCGCGCCCTGAGCGACGAGGAGCGGCTCGCGAAGGTCACCGACCTCGTCCGCGGCCGTGCCGCGACCATCCTCGGCCACTCCGATCCCGCCGCGGTCGGGGCCGGGAAGTCGTTCTCCGACCTGGGTTTCGACTCGCTGACCGCCGTCGAGCTGCGCAACCGGCTGGCGGCGGTGACCGGGCTGCGGCTGCCCTCGACGCTGGTGTTCGACCACCCGACGCCGGTCGCGGTCGCCCGGCTGGTGCTGGCCGAGCTGTTCGGCGACGCGGCCACCCCCGCCGCGGTGACCACCGGACGGCGGGACGACGACCCGATCGTCGTGGTCGGGGTCGCCTGCCGCTTCCCCGGCGGGGTCGAGAGCCCCGAAGACCTGTGGGACCTGGTCGCCGGCGGCCGCAGCGGGGTGTCGAGCTTCCCCACCGACCGCGGCTGGGACGCGGCCGCGCTCGCCGCCTCCGACACCCGCGCGGGCGGGTTCCTCTACGACGCCGCCGAATTCGACGCCGGGTTCTTCGGCATCTCCCCGCGCGAAGCCGTCGCCATGGACCCGCAGCAGCGCCAGCTGCTCGAAGTGTCCTGGGAGGCACTGGAACGCGCCGGGCTGGACGCGACCGGCCTGCGCGGCTCGCGCACCGGCGTGTTCGTCGGCACCAACGGCCAGACCTACTCCGACCTGTTCCTCACCGCCGACGTCGAGCTGCGCGGCCAGACCGGCACCGGGATCGCCGGCAGCGTCGTGTCCGGCCGGCTGTCCTACGTGCTGGGCCTGGAAGGCCCGGCGATGACCATCGACACCGCCTGTTCGTCGTCGCTGGTCGCGATGCACCTGGCCGCGCAGTCGCTGCGGGCGGGGGAGTGCGACCTGGCGCTGGCCGGCGGTGTCACGGTGATGGCGACGCCGGGCGGGTTCGTCGGCTTCAGCGGCCAGAACGGCCTCGCGCCGGACGGCCACTGCAAGGCGTTCTCCGACGACGCCGACGGCACCGGCTGGTCCGAAGGTGTCGGCGTGCTGGTGCTGGCGCGGCAGTCCGAGGCGCTCCGCGCCGGGCACGAGATCCTCGCCGTGCTGCGGGGTTCCGCGGTCAACCAGGACGGTGCGTCGAACGGCCTGACCGCGCCGAACGGCCCGTCGCAGCAGCGGGTCATCCGCGCCGCGCTGGCCGACGCCGATCTGTCCACTTCGGACGTCGACGTGGTCGAGGCGCACGGTACCGGGACGACGCTGGGCGATCCGATCGAGGCGCAGGCGCTGCTGGCGACGTACGGGCAGGACCGTGAGACGCCGTTGCTGCTGGGGTCGGTGAAGTCGAACATCGGGCACACGCAGGCGGCCGCGGGTGTCGCCGGGGTCATCAAGGTGATCGAGGCGATGCGGCACGGGGTCGTGCCGAAGTCGCTGCACGTCGGCGAGCCGTCGTCCCATGTGGACTGGGAAGCCGGCGCGGTCGAGGTCGTCTCCGAAGCCGTCGAGTGGCCCGCGGTGGATCGGGCCCGCCGAGCGGGTGTTTCGTCGTTCGGGATCAGCGGCACCAACGCCCACGTCATCCTCGAAGCACCCGAGCCGCGGCCCGTCCCCGCACCGCGACCGGAGGTTCCGGTCGTGCCGTGGGTCGTGTCGGCCAAGACCGAGGACGCCCTCACCGCCCAGATCGCCCGGCTCACCGAGGCCGGGCCCGACCCGCTCGACGCCGGGTACTCCCTGGCCACCACCCGCGCGAGCTTCCCGCACCGCGCGGTGCTTTCGGCCACGCCGGACGGCGTCCGCGAGATCGCGCGGGGAACCGCGGAAGCGCTCTCGGTGGGCTTCCTGTTCACCGGCCAGGGCTCGCAGCGGCTCGGCATGGGCCGCGAGCTGTACCGCACCTCGAAGCCGTTCGCCGCCGCGCTCGACGCCGTCCTCGCCCACCTCGACCCCGGCCTGCGGGACGTCCTGTGGGGCGACGACGAGAGCCTGCTCGCCGAAACCGGCTGGGCGCAGCCGGCGCTGTTCGCCCTCGAAGTCGCCCTGGCCCGGATGGCCGAGGCGCACGGCGTCCGGCCCGCCCGGGTCGCCGGGCACTCGGTCGGCGAGATCGCCGCCGCGCACATCGCCGGCGTGCTGTCCCTCGAGGACGCCTGCGCGCTGGTGACCGCCCGCGGCCGCCTGATGCAGGCCCTGCCGCGCGGCGGCGCGATGGTCGCCGTCGAAGCGTCCGAAGAGGACGTTCGCGCCCGGCTCACCGGCGGCGTCGACATCGCCGCGGTGAACGGCCCGCGCGCGGTCGTGCTCTCCGGCGCCGAGGACGCGGTGCTGGCGGTGGCGTCGACGTTCGAGAAGACCAAGCGGCTCAAGGTGAGCCACGCGTTCCACTCGCACCTGATGGACCCGATGCTCGACGACTTCCGCGCGGTCGTCGCCGGGCTGGCGTTCACGCCGCCGCGGACCCCGCTCGCCACCACCGGCGACGTCACCGACCCGGAGTACTGGGTCCGCCACGTCCGCGACACCGTCCGCTTCGCCGACGTCCTCGCGAACCTGGACGTCACGGCGTTCGTCGAGATCGGCCCGGACGGGGTCCTCTCGGCACTGGTCGACGAGCCCGGCGCACTCGTGACCCCGTTGCTGCGCAAGGACCGCCCCGAAGCCGAGACCGTCCTCAATGGACTGGCCCGGCTGCACGTTGCCGGCGCCGACGTCGACTGGACGCCGTGGTTCACCGGCGCCCGGCGGATCACCCTGCCCACGTACGCCTTCCAGCGGCAGCACTACTGGCCGCGGGTGGTGCCGGGCCGCGGCGCCGTCGAGCGCCTCGGGCTGACCCCGGCCGGGCACCCGCTGCTGGACTTCGCCGTCGACCTCGCCGACTCCGGCGGTGTCGTGCTGTCCGGGCTGCTTTCGCGGGACGCCCAGCCGTGGCTGGCCGACCACGTCGTCGGCGGGCACGTGCTGTTCCCCGGCACCGGGTTCCTCGACCTCGCCGTCCGCGCGGCGGACCAGGTCGGCTGCTCGGCCGTGGAAAGCCTGTCCATCGCCGCGCCGCTGTGGCTGCGCCCGGACGAGCCGGTGCTGCTGCAGATCGCCGCCGGCGGCCCGGACGACGCCGGGCGCCGCGAGCTGACCATCTCCGCCCGCGGCACCGGCCCGCACGCCGAGTGGGTGCAGCACGCGGCCGGGTTCGTCGCGGTCGGGGAACACCCGGCGGCGCCGCCGGGGGAGTGGCCGCCCGCCGGGGCGACTGAGCTCGACGTGTCCACCGTGTACCCGGAACTGGCCGCGACCGGCCTGGCCTACGGACCCGCTTTCCGCGGCCTGACCCGGGCCTGGCTGGACGGCGACACGCTGCTCGCCGAGGCCGAGCTGCCCGGCGAAGCCGACGGCGACTACGGCCTGCACCCGGCCCTGTCCGACGCGGCCCTGCACGCCCTCCACCGGCTCGACACGATCGCGGGCGGCCTGCCGTTCGCGTGGTCCGGGGTGTCGCTGCACGCCTCGGGCGCGACGCGGATCCGTGCCCGCTTCACGCCGGTGGACCGCGAGTCGGTGGCGATCGCGGTCACCGACGAGGCCGGCGAGCCGGTCTTGACCGTCCAGTCGCTCCAGCTGCGCGAAGCGGCCCAGCGCGACGCGGACGACGACTCCCTCTTCCAGACCACGTGGGTCCCGGCCGCCCTGGCCAAGGACGCACCGGCGGGCACCTGGGCCCTGCTCGGCGACGACCCGCAGCTGGCGGCGGTGGCCCGCCCCTGCGCGGACCTCGAAACGGCACTGGCCCTGGAACCGGACGTCCTCCTGGTCCCGATCGGCGCCGGGCACGACGACCTGCTCACCGCCGTCCGGGAAGTGACCGCCCACGCGCTGGGCGTGCTGCAGAACGCCGACGAGCGGGCCCGCCGGGTCGTCTTCGTGACCCGGGAAGCCGTCGCCGTCGAGCCCGGGGACCGGATCGCCGATCCCGCCGCCGCGGCCGTCTGGGGGCTGGTGCGGTCGGCGCAGTCCGAGCAGCCCGACCGGTTCGTCCTCGTCGACCTCGAAGCCGGCGCGTCCCTGCCCGGCACCGGGTTCGTCGTCTCCGGGGAACCCCAGTTCGCCGTCCGCGGCGAAAGCGTCCGCGTCGCCCGGCTCGGCCGCCTCGTCGGCAACGGCGACCTCCTGCCCCCCGCGGTACCGGCGTGGCGGCTCACCGCCGGTCCCGCGGGCATCGACGACCTGGGCGCCGAAGCGTGCCCGGCCGTGCTCGACGACCCGCCCGCGGGTCACGTCCGGGTCCGCCTCGAAGCGGCCGGGCTCAACTTCCGCGACGTCCTGTCCGTGCTCGGCATGTACCCGGGCAAGCTCGGCGACCTCGGCGCGGAAGGCGCCGGCGTGATCGAGGCGGCCGGCCCGGGCGTCGACCCGGCCCGCGTCGGCGAGCGCGTCTTCGGCATGCTGCCCGGTTCGTTCGGCACCCACAGCGTCTCCGACGTCCGCTACCTCGCGCCGGTGCCCGCCGGGTGGTCCGCGCGCACCGCCGCGTCCGTCCCGCTGGTGTTCCTGACCGCCTACTACGCGCTGGTCGACCTCGCGGACCTCAAGCCCGGCCAGAAGATCCTGATCCACGCGGGCGCCGGCGGCGTCGGCATGGCCGCCATCCAGCTCGCCCACCACCTCGGCGCCGAGGTCTTCGCCACGGCGAGCGCGGGCAAGCAGCACGTCCTGCGCGAACTCGGCGTCGCCGACGACCACATCGCCTCCTCGCGCTCGCTGGAGTTCGGCGCCGACTTCCGCCGCGTGATCGGCGGCGCGGGCGGCTCGGGCGTTGACGTCGTGCTCAACGCGCTGACCGGCGAGTTCGCCGACGCCTCCCTGGACCTGCTCGCCGACGGCGGCCGGTTCCTCGAGATGGGCAAGACCGACATCCGCGACGCCGCCGCGCTGCCGCGGGTCCGCTACCGCGCGTTCGACCTCGGCGAGGCCGGGCCCGACCGCACCGCCGAACTGCTCGTCGAGCTGCTGCGGCTGTTCGAAGACGGCGTCCTCACCCCGCTGCCGATCCGGAGCTGGGACCTGCGCCAGGCCCCGGCCGCGTTCCGGCACATGAGCCGCGCGAAGCACGTCGGCAAGATCGTGCTGACCCTGCCGCCGCGCTGGGAACCCGACGGCACCGTGCTCATCACCGGCGGCACCGGCGGGCTGGGCCGCGAGCTGGCCCGCCACCTCGTGCGCACCTACGGCGTCCGGCACCTCCTGCTCACCAGCCGCCGCGGGCCCGACGCTCCCGGCGCGGCCGAGCTGCGCGAAGAGCTGGGTGTCGACGTCACCATCGCGGCCTGCGACGTCGCCGACCGCGACCAGCTCGCCGCCGTGCTCGCCCGGATCCCGGCCGCGCACCCGCTGCGGGGTGTCGTGCACACCGCGGGCGTCCTCGACGACGGCGTCGTCGCCTCGCTCGACCCGGCGCGCCTGGACACCGTGCTGCGGCCCAAGGCCGACGCCGTCTTCCACCTCGACGAGCTGACGCGCGAGCTCGACCTGGCCGCGTTCATCATCTTCTCCTCGGTCGCCGGCACGGTCGGCTCGGCCGGGCAGGGCAACTACGCCGCCGCCAACGCCTTTCTCGACGCCTTCGCCCAGCGCCGCCACGTCGAAGGCCGCGCCGCGCTCTCCTTGGCCTGGGGTGGCTGGGAAACCGGCATGGTCGGCACGCTCACCGACGCCGACCGCGAGCGGATGGCCCGTGGTGGCGTGCCGCCGCTGACCGTCGAGCAGGGCATCCGGCTGTTCGACCGGGCGACCCGCTCGCCGAGCGCCGTGGTCGTGCCGATGCGCGTCGACCTCACGGCGATGCGCGCCCAGGGTGAGCTGCCGTGGCTGCTGCGCCCGGTCGCCCGGCCGGGCCGCCGCCGCGCGGGTGGCGACGCCGAGCACGTGCGCGGGTCGCTGCGCGAACAGCTCGCCGGGATGCGCCCGGCCGAGCAGCTGCGGGTGCTCACCGGGCACGTCGCTGCCGAGGTCGCGACCGTGCTCGGGCACGCGGCCGACGACGTCGAGACCACGCGGGAGTTCCGCGAGCTGGGCTTCGACTCGCTGACCGCGGTGGAGTTCCGCAACCGGCTCGCCGCGGTGACCGGCCTGCGGCTGCCCTCGACGCTGGTGTTCGACTACCCGACCCCGGGCGCGGTCGCGGAGTTCCTGCGCGGCGAGCTGGTCGGCTCGGCCGGCACCGGCACCGCCGTCGTGGTCACCGGGCCGGTGTCCGACGACCCGGTCGTGGTCGTCGGCATGGCGTGCCGCTTCCCGGGTGGCGTCACCGGTCCCGACGGGCTGTGGGACCTGGTCGCCTCGGGCGGGGACGCCGTCTCGGGCTTCCCGGCCGACCGCGGCTGGGACGCCGCGGCGCTGGCCGCCAGCGACACCCAGGCGGGCGGATTCCTCTACGACGCCGCCGAATTCGACGCCGCGTTCTTCGGGATCTCGCCGCGTGAGGCCGTCGCGATGGACCCGCAGCAGCGGTTGCTCCTCGAGGTGTCGTGGGAGGCGTTCGAACGCGCCGGGCTGGACGCGTCGCGCCTGCGGGGTTCGCGCACCGGCGTGTTCGTCGGCACGAACGGCCAGACCTACTCCGACCTGCTCATGACCACCGACGCCGACCTGCGCGGGCAGACCGGCACCGGCCTGGCCGCGAGCGTCGCCTCCGGCCGGCTGTCGTACGTGCTGGGCCTGGAGGGCCCGGCCATGACCATCGACACCGCGTGCTCGTCGTCGCTGGTGGCGCTGCACCTGGCCGCGCAGTCGCTGCGGTCGGGGGAGTGCGATCTCGCCCTCGCCGGCGGCGTGACCGTGATGGCGACGCCGGGCGGGTTCATCGGGTTCAGCGGCCAGAGCGGCCTCGCCCCCGACGGCCGCTGCAAGGCGTTCTCCGACGACGCCGACGGCACCGGCTGGTCCGAAGGCGCGGGCCTGCTGGTCGTCGAGCGGCAGTCCGACGCACTGCGCCACGGGCACCGGATCCTCGCCGTGGTGCGGGGTTCCGCGGTCAACCAGGACGGCGCCTCGAACGGGCTCACCGCGCCCAACGGGCCGTCGCAGCAGCGCGTCATCCGCGCCGCACTCGCCAGCGCCGGTCTGTCCACTTCGGACGTCGACGTCGTCGAAGCGCACGGCACCGGCACCACCCTGGGCGACCCGATCGAAGCCCAGGCGCTGCTGGCGACCTACGGGCAGGACCGCGGCACGCCGTTGCTGCTCGGGTCGATCAAGTCCAACATCGGGCACACGCAGGCCGCCGCCGGCGTCGCCGGGATGATCAAGGTGATCGAGGCGATGCGGCACGGGGTCGTGCCGAAGTCGCTGCACGTCGGCGAGCCGTCGTCCCATGTGGACTGGGAAGCCGGTGCGGTCGAGGTCGTCGCCGAGGCCGTTCCCTGGCCGTCGGTGGGCCGGGCCCGCCGCGCGGGGGTTTCGTCGTTCGGGATCAGCGGGACCAACGCCCACGTCATCCTCGAAGCGCCCGAAGCGCGCCCGGAAACCCCGCGCGAGGAGCCGGCCGCGATCCCGGTGCCGCTCGTCGTCTCCGGCCGGACCGCCGACGCGCTGCGGGACCAGGCCGCCCGCCTCGCCGAGCGGCTCGAGACGTCCGGTGAACTGCTCGACGTCGCCTTCGCCGCGGCCACGACCCGCGCGAGCTTCGCGCACCGGGCCGCGATCGTCGCCACCGAACCGGAAGCCGCGGTCCGCGAGCTGCGGGCACTGACCGGCGCCACCGAGACCGGCCGCCCGCCGGTGCCGGCGTTCCTCTTCACCGGGCAGGGCGCGCAGCGGCTCGGCATGGGCCGCGAACTGGCCGAGGCCTACCCGGTCTTCTCCGCCGCCCTAGACGAGGTGCTCGCCTTCTTCGACCCCGGACTCCGGGACGTCATCTGGGGCACGGACGCCGACGCACTGGCCCAGACCGGGCACGCGCAGCCCGCGCTGTTCGCGATCGAGGTCGCCCTGGTGCGGCTGCTGGCGTCGTGGGACGTGCGGCCGGACTTCGTCGCCGGGCACTCCGTCGGCGAGATCGCGGCCGCGCACGTCGCCGGGGTGCTGTCCCTGGAAGACGCGTGCACGTTGGTGTCCGCCCGCGGCCGCCTGATGCAAACGCTTGCGCCCGGGGGCGCGATGGTCGCCGTCGAAGCCTCCGAAGCGGACGTCCGCCCCCTGCTGACCGGCGAGGTCGACCTTGCCGCGGTGAACGGGCCGCGTTCGGTCGTGCTTTCCGGCGCCGAAGACGCGGTGCTGGAAGTGGCGGCGCGGTTCGAGAAGACCAAGCGGCTCGCCGTCAGCCACGCGTTCCACTCACACCTGATGGACCCGATGCTCGACGACTTCCGCGCGGTCGTCGCCGGGCTGACGTTCGCCGAGCCGGAGATCCCGGTCGTCTCCGCCGGGGACGTCACCGACCCGGAGTACTGGGTCGGGCACGTCCGCGGCACCGTCCGGTTCGCCGACGCCGTCGCCGGGCTCACCGAGCGTGGCGTGACGGCGTTCGTCGAGGTCGGGCCGGACGCCGTGCTCACCGCGCTGGTCGACGTCGCGGGTGCGGCGGTCGTCCCGGTGCTGCGCCGCGACCGCGGCGACCGCGCCGCCGTGGCCGCCGCGGTGGCCACGCTGTACCGGATCGGCACCCGGATCGACTGGGCCGCCTGGTTCGCCGGCACCGGCGCCCGGGCCACGGACCTGCCCACCTACGCCTTCCAGCACCGCCGCTACTGGCCGGAACCCGCCGCGCGCGCCGCGGCGGACGACTCCTTCTGGTCGGTGGTGGAGAACGGCGACCTCGCGTCGCTGGCGGCGGACCTCCAGGTCGACGCCCCGGCGCTGGAGTCGGTCGTCCCCGCCCTGTCGGCCCTGCGCGCGCGACGGCAGCGCCAGTCCGTTGTGGACGGCTGGCGCTACCGCGTCGAATGGCGCCCCTTGCCCGCTTCGACCGCGACGGCGGGTGACCGGCTGGTCCTCGTCCCGCCCACGGACGACCCGTGGGTCCGCGAGGTCGCGGCCGCCCTGGGTACTTCGCTGACCGTGTCCACTGTGGACCGGGAAGAGCTGGCCGGCCTCCTGCGCCCGCACGTCGCCCCGACGGTCGTCTCGCTGCTCGGGCTCGCCGAGACCACCGCGCTCATCCAGGCCCTGGACGACCTCGGTGCCGACACGGCGCTGTGGTGCGTCACCCGCGGCGCGGTGTCCACCGGCCCGGCCGATCCGGTCACCGCGCCCGCCCAGGCGGCCATCTGGGGTCTCGGCCGCGTCGCCGCGCTGGAGTACCCGCGCCGCTGGGGTGGTCTCGCCGACCTCCCGGCCGACCTCGACGCCCGGCTCCTCGCCAGATTCGCCGGGGCCCTCGACGGCGACGACGACCAGATCGCCGTCCGCGCCTCGGGTGTCTACGGCCGCCGCCTCGTCCCGGCGACCGCCGCGGCCACGCCGTGGCAGCCGCGCGGCACCGTCCTCGTCACCGGCGGCACCGGCGCGCTCGGCCGCCACGTCACGAAGTGGCTGCTCGGCCAGGGCGCCGAGCGGGTCGTGCTGGCCAGCCGCTCCGGCGGCGAACCCGGTCCCGACGAGCGGGTCGTCGTCGTCCGCTGCGACGTCGCGGACCGCGCGCAGCTCACCGAACTCCTCGAAGCTCACCGGCCCGACGCCGTCGTGCACGCCGCCGGGGTCCTCGACGACTGCGTCCTCGGCGGTCTCACCCCGGACCGCTTCGACGCCGTGTTCAGCGCGAAGGTCGACTCCGCGCTGCTGCTCGACGAGCTGACCGGCGACCTCGACGCGTTCATCCTGTTCTCCTCCGTCGCCGGCGCCGTCGGCAACCCCGGCCAGGCCAACTACGCCGCGGCCAACGCCGTGCTCGACGCGCTCGCCGAAGCCCGGCGCGCCCGCGGGCAGGCCGCGACCTCGATCGCGTGGGGCGCCTGGGCCGGTGACGGCATGGCCGCCGGACTCGGCGGTGGCCTGGACCCCGACCTCGCCGTCACCGTGCTCGCCGACGCGGGCGGCCCGGCCGCGCAGCTCGTCGTCGCCGACATCCAGAACGCCGACGTCCTGCGGTCGCTGCTGAGCATCCGCCGCAGCCCGCTGCTGGCCGACCTGCCGGTCGTCCGCCGGGTCCTCGCCGACCTGGCCACCGAACCGGCCACCGGGGGAGCACTGGCCACGCGCCTGCTCGCGGCCCCCGCGGCCGAACGTGCGAGCGTGCTGCTGGACCTGGTCCGCGAGCACGTCGCCACCGTGCTCGGGCACGGCGGAACCGCGGAAATCGGCGCCACCCGGGCGTTTTCGGACCTCGGGTTCGACTCGCTCACCGCGATCGAGCTGCGCAACCGGCTCGACGCCGTGACCGGGCTGAGCCTGCCCGCGACCCTGGTGTTCGACCACCCGAACCCCGCTGCCCTGGCCGAATTCCTCCTCGTCGAAGTGCTCGGCGGCGACGTCCCGGCGACCGCCGTGGCGGGCCCGGCGAACGCCACCGACGACCCGATCGTCGTGGTCGGCATGAGCTGCCGCTTCCCCGGCGGCGTCCGCACCCCCGAGGACCTGTGGACGCTGCTGTCGGAAGGCCGCGACGCGATCACCGGGTTCCCCGCCGACCGCGGCTGGGACATGTCCGCGCTGGCGGGCGAGGGGCGCGGCAGCAGCTACGTCGACCGCGGCGGGTTCCTGCCCGACGCCGCCGACTTCGACCCCGAGTTCTTCGGCATCTCCCCGCGCGAAGCACTGGCGATGGACCCGCAGCAGCGCGTGCTGCTGGAGACGTCGTGGGAGGCCGTGGAGCGCACCGGCATCGACCCGACCGGCCTGCGCGGCAGCCGCACCGGCGTCTTCGTCGGCACCAACGGCCAGGACTACGCCGGCGTGATCGTCCGCTCCGCCACCGACGTCGAGGCTCACGCGGGCACCGGCGTCGCGGCCAGCGTCGTGTCCGGCCGCCTGTCCTACGTGCTCGGGCTCGAAGGCCCGGCGATGACCATCGACACGGCGTGCTCGTCTTCGCTGGTCGCGCTGCACCTCGCGGCGCAGGCCCTGCGCGCGGGGGAGTGCGACCTCGCGCTCGCCGGCGGCGTCACGGTCATGGCCACCCCGGTCAGCTTCGTCGGCTTCAGCCGCCAGAACGGCCTCGCGCCGGACGGGCTGTGCAAGGCGTACTCCGACTCGGCCGACGGCACGAGCTGGTCCGAAGGCGTGGGCGTGCTCGTCGTCGAGCGGCTGTCCGACGCACGCCGGCACGGCCACGACGTCCTCGCGGTGGTCGCCGGTTCGGCGATCAACTCCGACGGCGCGTCCAACGGCCTCACCGCGCCCAACGGCCCCTCGCAGCAGCGCGTGATCCGGCAGGCCCTGGCCAGTGCGGGACTGCGTCCGTCCGATGTGGACGTCGTCGAGGGCCACGGCACCGGCACGACCCTCGGCGACCCGATCGAGGCGCAGGCGCTGCTGGCCGCGTACGGTCAAGAACGTGAACGGCCGCTGCTGCTGGGGTCGGTGAAGTCCAACCTCGGCCACACCCAGGCCGCGGCGGGCGTCGCCGGCGTCATCAAGATGATCCTGGCCCTGCAACGGGAACGGATCCCGGCGTCCCTGCACGTCACCGAGCCCTCCACCCACGTCGACTGGACTTCGGGCGGGGTCGAGCTGCTCACCGAGCCCGTCGAGTGGCGTGAGAACGGGCACCCGCGCCGGGCCGGCGTCTCGTCGTTCGGCCTGTCCGGCACCAACGCGCACGTGATCATCGAGCAGGCCCCGGCCGCCGCTCCCGTCGAACCGCGGCGGGAGGTCACGCCGGGCGTGGTGCCGTGGCCGGTCGCCGGCCGGTCCGAAGCCGCCCTCGACGCGCAGCTCGCCGCCCTGCCCCGCGACCTCGACCCGCTCGACGCCGGGTTCTCGCTCGCCACCACGCGCTCGGCGTTCGAACACCGGGCCGTGCTGGTCGACGGCACGCCGGTCGCCCGCGGGATCGCGCGGGAGCGGACGGTCGCGTTCCTGTTCACCGGCCAGGGTGCGCAGCGGCTCGGCATGGGCCGCGGGCTCTACGAACGGTTCGGCGTCTTCGCCGACGCCTTCGACGCGGTCTGCGCGCACCTCGACACCGCCTTGCCGCGTCCGCTGCGCGAAGTGGTCTTCGGCGACGACCCCGCGCTGCTCGACGAGACCGGCTGGGCCCAGCCCGCGCTCTTCGCGCTCGAAGTCGCGCTGTTCCGGCTGGTGCGCTCGTGGGGCGTGCGGCCCGCGTTCCTCGCCGGGCACTCGGTCGGCGAGATCGCCGCGGCCCACGCCGCCGGGGTGCTGTCGCTGGCCGACGCGTGCACGCTCGTCGCGGCCCGCGCCCGGCTCATGCAGGCGCTCCCGTCCGGCGGCGCGATGGTCGCCGTCCGCGCCACCGAGGACGAGGTCCGGCCGCTGCTGACCGGCGGCGTCTCGCTCGCCGCGGTGAACGGGCCGTCGTCGGTCGTGCTCTCCGGCGCCGAAGACGCCGTGCTGGCCGCGGCGGCGGGCTTCGAGCAGACCAAGCGGCTCGCTGTGTCGCACGCCTTCCACTCGGCGGCGATGGACCCGATGCTCGACGACTTCCGCGCGGTCGTCGCCGGGTTGGCTTTCGCCGCACCGGAAATCCCGGTCATCGGCGACTTCACCTCGCCGGAGTACTGGGTGCGGCAGGTCCGCGACACCGTCCGCTTCGCCGACACGACCGCGCGCCTGCTCGAGGCCGGTGTCACGGCGTTCGCCGAACTGGGCCCGGACGCCGTGCTCACCGCGCTCGTCGACGGCGAAGTCCTCGCCCCGGTGCTGCGTGCCGGGCGCGACGAGGAGACGACCGCCGTCACCACGCTGGCCGCGTTGCACGTCAACGGCGTGCCGGTGGACTGGACCGCGCTCTTCGACGGCACCGGCGCCCGGCGCGTCCCGCTCCCGACGTACGCGTTCCAGCGGCAGCGCTACTGGCCGCGGCTCATCCCGGGCCCGGGGCAGCTCGGCATCACCGCGGCCGGGCACCCGCTGCTCGGCGCGGTCACCGAGCTGGCCGGCTCCGGCGAGGTCGTCTTCTCCGGCCGGCTCTCGCCGTCGTGGGTCGACGAGCACGTCATCGGCGGCCAGGTCCTGTTCCCCGGCGCCGGGTTCCTCGAACTGGTGGTGCGCGCCGGCGACCACGTCGGCTGCGGCCGCGTGGAGGACTTCACGGTGGCGGCGCCGCTGGTGCTGTCCGCCGCGACGCTCGTGCAGGTCGTGGCCGGCACCCCGGACGCGGACGGCCGCCGCGAGGTCAGCGTGTCCTCGCGCGCCGACGCCGAGTGGATCCGCCACGGCACCGGCGTCCTGGCCCCGGGCACGCTCCCGGCCGGCTTCGACGCGGGGGAGTGGCCGCCCGCCGGAGCGTCCGAAGTGGACTTGGACGGGTTCTACGAGAACTTCGCCGAGGCCGGGTTCGCCTACGGGCCCCAGTTCCGCGGCCTGCGCCGGGTGTGGCTGCGTGACGGCGAAGTCTTCGCCGAAGCCGAGCTGCCGGGCGACGACCACGAGGACTACGGCCTGCACCCGGCCCTGCTCGACTCGGTGCTGCACGCGATCTCTTTCGCTGATTCAGTGCCGGGCGGGCTCCCGTTCTCGTGGGCGGGCGCGGAACTGCACGCCACGGGCGCGCGCCGGGTCCGGGCGCGGATCGCGCGGGCCGGCGACGACTCGGTCACCCTCGACCTCGCGGACGAGACCGGTGCGCCGGTGCTGTCGGTGGACGCGCTGACCCTGCGCGCGGCGACGCCGGTCGAGTCCGGGCCCGAGTCGCTGTTCCGCGTCGACTGGCTGCCGTTGCCCGGTGCCGAACCCGAGGGAAGCTACGCGGTACTGGGCGGCCGGCTCGCGGAGCTGGGCACGGAGTACCCGGACGTCGCCACGGCGCTGGCCGCGGAGCCGGACGTACTGCTGGTCGGAGTGCACGGCGGCACCGACGTGCTCGCCGACGTCCGCCGGGTCACCGCCGACGTCCTCGCCATCCTGCAGACCCCGAACGAGAGCACCCGGATCGTCTTCGTCACCGAGGGCGCCGTCGCCGGGGAAGACCTCGCCGCGTCCGCCGTCTGGGGCCTGGTCCGCTCCGCGCAGACCGAGAACCCGGGCCGGTTCGTGCTCGCCGACGTCGACGACGCCTCCCTGGCCGGACTGCCCGCCGCGATCGCGACCGGCGAACCGCAACTGCTGCTGCGCGACGGCACCGCCCGGGCCGCCCGCCTGACCCGAGCCGCACTTTCACGTGAAAGTGCCGACCTGGGCCCCGCACTTTCACGTGAAAGTGCGGGCTGGGACCCGGAAGGGACCGTCCTGATCACCGGGGGCACCGGTGGGCTCGGCCGCGTCTTCGCCCGGCACCTGGCCGCCGAGTACGGCGTCAAGCACGTCCTGCTCGCCAGCCGTCGTGGCGGGGAAGCCGACGGGGTCGTCGAACTGGTCGCCGAACTCGCCGCGCACGGCACCGAAGTCACCATCGCCGCCTGCGACCTCGCCGACCGCGCCGCCGCGGAGAACCTGCTGGAAAGCATCCCGGCCGACCGCCCGCTGACCGCGATCCTGCACGCCGCCGGGGTCCTCGACGACGGCGTCCTCGGCTCCCTCGATCCCGGCCGCCTCGAGACCGTGCTGCGCCCGAAGGCCGACGCCGCCTGGAACCTGCACGAGCTGGCCGGCGACGTCGACGCGTTCGTCCTGTTCTCCTCGGTCGCCGGCACGATCGGCTCGCCGGGGCAGGCGAACTACGCCGCCGCCAACGCCTTCCTCGACGCGCTCGCCGCGCACCGGCACGCCCGCGGGCTCGCCGCGACGTCGCTGGCGTGGGGCGCGTGGGAGACCGGCATGGTCGGCACCCTCACCGACGCCGACCGCGAGCGGATGGTCCGCGCGGGCATGCCGCCGCTGCCGGTCGAGCAGGGCTGCGCGCTCTTCGACCGGGCCGTCGCGCTCACCGAACCCGCGCTCGTGCCGGTGCTGATCGACCTGCCGCGGCTGCGCGGCCTGGCCGAACCGCCGTGGCTGCTGCGCCCGGTCGGCCGCCGCAGCCGTCGCGGTGCGGGCCGGGCGACTCCGGCCGCGAACGCCCTGCGCGAGCGGCTGTCCGGCCTCCGCGAGAGCGAACAGCGCAAGGCCCTGCTGGAGGTCATCCGCACCCAGGTCGCCGCCGTGCTCGGGTTCGACGCCGCGAGCGTCGACGTCGAGCGCGAGTTCCGCGGCCTCGGCTTCGACTCGCTCACCGCCGTCGAGTTCCGCAACCAGCTCGCCACCGCGACCGGCCTGCGGCTGCCGGCGACCCTGGTGTTCGACCACCCGACCCCGGTCGTGCTGGCCGGCTTCCTGCGCGGCGAACTGGCCGGCGAGGACGTCCCGGTCGCCCGCACCACGGTCAAGGCGCTGGTCGCCGACGACCCGATCGCCATCGTGTCGATGGCCTGCCGCTACCCGGGCGGGGTCACCTCGCCCGAGCAGCTGTGGCAGCTGGTCCTCGACGGCGGCGACGGCGTCGGGCCCTTCCCGGCCGACCGCGGCTGGGACCTCGCCGGGCTCTTCGGCGCCGACCGCGGCCGCTCGTACGTCCGCGAAGGCGGTTTCCTCGGCGAGGCCGGGATGTTCGACCCCGGCCTGTTCGGCATCTCGCCGCGCGAGGCCCTCGCGATGGACCCGCAGCAGCGGCTGCTGCTGGAAACGTCGTGGGAGGTCATCGAACGCGCCGGCGTCGACCCGCTTTCCCTGCGCGGCAGCAAAACCGGCGTGTTCGCCGGCGTGATGTACCACGACTACGGCCAGGGCGTGCAGTTCCCGGAGGAGGCCCTCGGCTTCCTCGGCATCGGCACCGCGGGCAGCGTCATGTCCGGGCGCGTCGCCTACGCGCTCGGTCTCGAAGGCCCGGCGGTCACCATCGACACGGCGTGTTCGTCGTCGCTGGTCGCGATGCACTGGGCGGCCCAGGCCCTGCGGGCCGGGGACTGCGAACTCGCGATCGCCGGCGGTGTCACGGTGATGGCGACGCCGGGTGCCTTTGTCGATTTCTCGGCTCAGGGCGGCCTGGCGCAGGACGGCCGGTGCAAGTCGTTCTCCGACTCCGCCGACGGTGTCGGCTGGGCCGAAGGCGTCGGCGTGGTCCTGCTGGAGCGGCTGTCGGATGCCCGCCGCAACGGCCACGAAGTCCTCGCGGTGGTGCGCGGTTCGGCGGTCAACCAGGACGGCGCGTCCAACGGCCTCACCGCCCCCAACGGCCCTTCGCAGCAACGCGTGATCCGCCAGGCGCTGACGGTCTCCGGGCTCACGACGTCCGATGTGGACGTAGTCGAAGGCCACGGCACCGGCACCCCGCTCGGCGACCCGATCGAGGCGCAGAGCCTGCTGGCCACCTACGGCCGGGACCGCGAAACGCCGCTGCTGCTGGGTTCGGTGAAGGCCAACATCGGCCACACCCAGGCCGCCGCCGGCGTCGCGGGCGTGATCAAGATGGTCCAGGCCATGCGGCACGGCGTCGTCCCGAAGTCGCGCTACTCGGCCGAACCGTCGTCCCATGTGGACTGGTCCGAGGGCGCGGTCGACCTGGTCCCCGACACCACGGCGTGGCCCGAGGTGGACCGCGTCCGCCGCTCGGCGGTGTCGTCGTTCGGGATCAGCGGCACCAACGCCCACGTCATCCTCGAGCAGCCGGCCGAGCAGCCCGCACCCCGGGCGACCACGGCGGACGCCGGTCCGGTGCCGGTCGTGGTCTCCGGCCGCACGCCCGAAGCTCTGCGTGCCCAGGCCGCCCGCCTGGCCGAACACTGGGAAGCGACCGACAACCCGATGAGCGACCTGGCGTTCTCGGCCGCGGTGACCCGGGCGGCGTTCACGCACCGCGCCGCGGTCGTCGGCAGCGAACTCACCGAGGTCGTCGCCGGGCTGCGGGCCATCGCCGCCGGGGACGCCGCCGTGCAGGGCGAGGCGCTCGTCGCCCCGCCGGTCGCGTTCCTCTTCTCCGGCCAGGGTTCGCAGCGAATCCACATGGGACGCGGCCTGTACGTCGCACACCCGGTGTTCGCGGCCGCGTTCGACGAGGTGCTGGCGCTGCTCGACCCGGACGTGCGGGCCGCCCTCGACGACGAGACCCGCATCGACCGCACGGAGTTCGCGCAGCCCGCGCTGTTCGCCTTCGAGGTCGCGCTGTTCCGGCTCCTGGAGTCCTGGGGCGTGCACCCCGACTTCGTCACCGGGCACTCGGTCGGCGAGATCGCCGCCGCCCACGTGGCCGGCGTGCTGTCCCTGCCGGACGCGTGCGCGCTCGTTTCGGCACGGGCCCGGCTGATGGGCGCGCTGCCGACCGGCGGGGTGATGGTCGCGGTGCGGGCGTCCGAAGAGGACGTTCTCCCGTTCGTCGGCGAAGGCGTCGACGTCGCCGCCGTGAACAGCCGCGGCTCGGTCGTCCTTTCCGGACACGAGGACGCCGTCGTCGCGGTCGCGGCGAAGTTCGCCAAGCACCGGCGCCTGCGCGTCTCGCACGCCTTCCACTCCGTGCTGATGGAACCGATGCTCGCCGAGTTCGGCGACGTCGTCGCGAAACTGGACTTCGCCGAGCCTCGGGTGCCGGTCGTGTCGGCGGGCGACGTGACTTCTCCGGCGTACTGGGTCAGCCAGATCCGCGACACCGTCCGCTTCGGCGACGCGATCGAGCGGCTCACCGAGGCCGGCGTCACGGTGTTCGCCGAGCTGGGCCCGGACGCCACGCTCACCGCCGTCGTCGACGAGCCGGCCGCGCACGTGATCCCGGTGCAGCGCAAGGACCGCGACGAAGCCGCCGCGGTCGCCGAGGCCCTCGCGCGGCTGCACGTCGCCGGGGTCGCCGTCGACTGGGCCGCCCGCTTCCCGAAGGCCCGGCGGGTGGCGCTGCCGACGTACGCCTTCCAGCACGAGTGGTTCTGGCCGCTGCCGGCCGCCGGCGGCGACGCCACCGGCCTCGGCCTCACCCCGGCCGGGCACCCGCTGCTCGGCGCGACCCTCGCACTGGCCGACTCGCCGGGCGTGGTCTTCTCGGGACGGCTGTCCGCGGCGACCCAGCCGTGGCTGCGCGACCACGTCGTCGGCGGCACGATCCTGTTCCCCGGCGCGGCTTTCCTCGAACTCGCGGTCCGCGCGGCCGACGAGGTCGGCTGCGCGGCGGTCGAAGACCTGACCCTGGCCGTGCCCCTCGTGCTCGACCCGGACGGCGCCGTCGTGCTGCAGCTGGCCGTGGGCGAGCCCGGCGAAGGCGGCCGCCGCGAGCTGACGATCTCCTCGCGGGCCGACGAAGACTGGACCCGGCACGCGACCGGCACGCTGGTCCCGCGCGCCGTGCCCGCCGAGGCGGTGCCCGGCACGTGGCCGCCGGCCGGGGCCGTCGAGGCCGACCTCACGGACTTCTACGCCCAGGCGGCCGAAGCTGGGTTCGCCTACGGGCCCGCGTTCCGGGGCCTGCACCGCGTCTGGCGCTCCGGTGCCGAGGTCTACGCCGAACTGGCCCTGCCCGAAAGCCTGGATGCCGGCCGGTTCGGGCTGCACCCGGCGTTGCTCGACGCGGCCCTGCAGGCCATCGGCTTCGGCGAGGGCGCCCCGGCCGGGCTGCCGTTCGCCTGGACCGGCGTCACCCTGCACGCGTCCGGCGCGACCCGCGCCCGCGCCCGGATCACCCCCGCGGGCGGTGACTCCGTGTCCCTGGCGCTGGCCGACGACGCCGGGAAGCCGGTCCTGACCGCGACCGGCGTCACCCTCCGCGCGGCCGAGGCCCCCGCCGAGGCCGACGCGTTGTTCGAGCTGCGCTGGACGCCGGTCCCGCTTCCCGAGCCGGGCACCGAAACCTGGGCGGCCGTCGGGACCGACCTCGCCACCGCGCTCGGCGTCGAGGCCCACCCGGACTTCGCGACCGCGCTGGCGGCCGGCGCCGACGTCCTCGCCATCCCGGTCACCGGCGGGCCCGACGCGGCGGCTTCGGCCCACGCGCTCACCGCGGAAGTCCTGGAATACCTGCAAAGCCCGGCACCGCGGCTGGTGTTCGTCACCCGCGGCGCGGTCGCCGGGGACGACGTCGCCGCGGCCGCGGTCTGGGGCCTGGTGCGCTCGGCGCAGTCCGAGGAACCCGGCCGGTTCGTCCTGCTGGACGCCGACGAGCCCGACGGCGACACGATCCGCGCGGCACTGGCCACCGGCGAACCGCAGCTCCTCCTGCGCGACGGCACCCTGAGCGTCGCCCGCCTCACCCGAGCCGCACTTTCACGTGAAAGTGCCGACCTGGGCCCCGCACTTTCACGTGAAAGTGCGGGCTGGGACCCGGAGGGGACCGTCCTGATCACCGGGGGGACCGGTGGGCTGGGGCGGGTCTTCGCCCGGCACCTCGTGGCTCGGGGGGCGCGGAAGTTGCTGCTGCTCAGCAGGAGGGGGCCGGCGGCCGACGGGGCCGGTGAACTGGTCGCGGAGCTGGCCGGTGCCGACGTGCGGGTGGTGGCCTGCGACGTCGGCGACCGGGACGCGCTCGCCGCGGTGCTCGCCGGGGTGCCCGACCTGACCGCCGTCGTGCACACCGCGGGCGTCGTCGACGACGGCGTGCTCGCGTCGCAGTCCCCGGAACGGCTGGCGAAGGTGTTCGCGCCGAAGCTCGACGCGGCCTGGCACCTGCACGAACTCGCCGGGGACGTCGCCGGGTTCGTGGTGTTCTCCTCGGTGGCCGGCACCATCGGCACGCCGGGGCAGGCCAACTACGCGGCCGCGAACGCGTTCCTCGACGCCCTCGCCGCGCATCGCCGCGGCCGCGGGCTGGCCGGGCTGTCGCTCGCGTGGGGTGCCTGGGACACCGGCATGACCGGCGACCTGACCGACGCCGACCGCGAGCGGATGGTCCGCGGCGGGATGCCGCCCCTGGGCGCCGAGCAGGGCACCGAGCTGTTCGACCGCGCGGTGGCCGGCGACCTCGCGCACGTCGTCCCGGTGCGCGTCGACCTCCCGACCCTGCGCACGCGCGGCGAGCTGCCGTGGCTGCTGCGCCCGGTGGGCCGGCCCGGCCGCCGCAGCGCGGCCGCCGGTCCGGACCGGGCCGCCGCGGCCGACCTGCGCGGGCAGCTGGCCTCGATGCGGGAGAGCGAGCAGGAACGGACGCTGCTTTCCCTGGTGCGGACCCAGGTTTCGGCGGTGCTCGGCCACCCGGCCGAGCAGGTCGGGGCCGGGCTGGAATTCCGCGAACTGGGCTTCGACTCGCTGACCGCGGTCGAATTCCGCAACCGGCTCACCGCCGCGACCGGGCTGACCCTGTCGGCGACCGTCGTCTTCGACTACCCGACCCCGGCCGGGCTCGCCGCGCACCTGCGGGCCGAGCTGGCCCCGGCCCCGGCCGCCGCGGCTTCGCTGCCGGCGGAGCTCGACCGGCTCGAAGAGCTGGTCGCCGCGGGCACGGCGGGCGAGTTCGCCGAGGCGGACGTCGCGGCCCGGCTGCGCCGGCTCCTGGCGAAGATCGCCGACGCGGAGCCCGCCGGCGAAGACGTCTCCGAGCGGCTCGACGCGGCCAGCACGGACGAGGTGTTCGCCTTCATCGACCACGAACTGGGCCGGCTCGGCGACGGGTCCGGACTCGAGCGGGAGGGCTGAGGCCGCCATGACCGAGGACAAGAAGCTCGTCGAGTACCTGAAGTGGGTCACCGCCGACCTCGCCAAGACGCGCAAACGCGTCGAGGAGCTCGAAACGGCGGAACCGGAACCCGTGGCGATCGTGTCGATGGCCTGCCGCTACCCGGGCGGGGTCACCTCGCCCGAGGGGCTGTGGGACCTCGTGCTCGACGGCGGTGACGGCATCGGAGCGTTCCCCGAAGACCGGGGCTGGGACCTGGGAGGTCTGTTCGGCGATGAAAGAGGACGTTCGTACGTTCGTGAAGGCGGTTTTCTCGACCACGCGGGCCGCTTCGATCCTGGCCTCTTCGGCATCTCCCCGCGCGAGGCGCTGGCCATGGACCCGCAGCAGCGCCACCTCCTCGAGGTCTCCTGGGAGGTGATCGAACGCGCCGGGCTCGACCCGCTTTCGCTGCGCGGCAGCAAGACGGGCGTGTTCGCCGGCGTGATGTACCACGACTACGGCCAAGGCGCGCAGTTCCCCGAAGAGGCGCTGGGCTTCCTCGGCGTCGGCACCGCGGGCAGCGTGCTTTCCGGCCGCGTCTCCTACACCCTCGGGCTGGAAGGCCCGGCGGTCACCGTCGACACGGCGTGCTCGTCGTCGCTGGTGGCGATGCACTGGGCCGCGCAGGCGCTGCGGGCCGGCGACTGCGAGCTGGCGATCGCCGGCGGTGTCACGATCATGGCCACCCCGGGGTCCTTTGTGGACTTCTCGGCGCAGGGCGGCCTCGCCCGCGACGGGCGGTGCAAGTCCTACGCGGAGTCCGCCGACGGCGTCGGCTGGGCCGAAGGCGTCGGCCTCGTCCTGCTGGAGCGGCTGTCGGACGCGCGCCGCAACGGCCACGAAGTCCTCGCCGTGCTGCGGGGTTCGGCGGTCAACCAGGACGGCGCGTCCAACGGCCTCACCGCCCCCAACGGGCCATCGCAGCAGCGGGTGATCCGGCAGGCGCTCACGGGTTCCGGGCTCACGGTGTCCGATGTGGACGTCGTCGAGGGCCACGGCACCGGCACGCCCCTCGGCGACCCGATCGAGGCGCAGAGCCTCCTGGCGACCTACGGCAAGGGCCGCACGACGCCGCTGCTGCTGGGGTCGGTCAAGTCCAACATCGGGCACACCCAGGCGGCCGCGGGGGTCGCGGGCGTGATCAAGATGGTCCAGGCCATGCGCCACGGCGTCGTGCCCAAGTCGGTGCACCTCGACGAGCCGTCGTCCCACGTGGACTGGACGGCGGGCGCGGTCGAGGTCGTCACCGAGCACACGCCCTGGCCCGCAGTCGAGCGCGTCCGCCGGGCCGCGGTGTCTTCGTTCGGGATCAGCGGCACCAACGCCCACGTGATCCTCGAACAGCCGGAACCGGTCGAGCAGAACGAAACCGAGGCGCGACCCGGTGTCCGCGCGTTCGTCGTGGCCGGGCGCACCGAAGCCGCGCTCGCCGCGCAGGCCGCCCGCCTGCGTGAGCACCTCGACGCCGAGGAGATCACTTCCGCGGACCTGGCGTGGTCCTTGGCGAAGTCGCGGGCCGCCCTCGAACACCGGGCCGTCATCGTCGCCGAGGACCCGCGCGACGACCTCGCCGCGCTGGCCGCGGGCACGCCCGGCCCGGCGGTGACCACCGGCGTCGCCGACGTCGACGGCCGGGTCGTGTTCGTCTTCCCCGGCCAGGGCGCGCAGTGGGCGGGCATGGGCGCCCGGCTGCTCGACGAGTCGCCGGTGTTCGCCGCCCGCATCGCCGAATGCGAAGCCGCGTTGTCCCCGTACCTCGACTGGTCGCTGACCGATGTCCTGCGCGGGACGGCCCCGCTGGACCGCGTCGACGTCGTGCAGCCCGCGTCGTTCGCCGTGATGGTCGCCCTCGCCGCGCTGTGGCAGGCCCACGGGATCACCCCGGACGCCGTCGTCGGCCACTCCCAGGGCGAGATCGCCGCGGCCTGCGTGTCCGGCGCGCTCGACCTCGCCGACGCCGCGCGGGTCGTCGCCCTGCGCAGCCAGGCCATCGCCCGCCGGCTCGCCGGCGCCGGGATGATGCTGTCGGTGTCGGTCCCCGCCGCCGACGTCGAAGCCCGCCTCGCCCGGTTCGAGGGCAAGCTGTCGGTCGCCGTGGCCAACAGCCCGTCGTCCGTCGTCGTCGCCGGTGACCCGGCGGCGGGGGAGGAGTTCCTCGCCGAGCTGGCCGAAGCCGGCTTGCGGGCCCGTCGCATCGACGTCGACTACGCCTCGCACTCCGCGCACGTCGAGCTGATCTCCGGCGAGCTGGCGACCGCGCTGGCCGGGCTGAAGCCGCGGCCGTCGGAGATCCCGTTCTTCTCCACAGTGGACGGTGAGTGGCTCGACACGACCCGGCTGGACGCCGGTTACTGGTACCGCAACCTGCGGCAGCGCGTCCGGTTCGAGGAGGCCATCCGCGAGCTGCTTTCCCTGCAGTACCAGGCTTTTCTGGAAATCAGCTCGCACCCGGTGCTCAACGTCCCGCTGCAGGAGATCGCCGAGGACGCGGGCGCCCGCGCGGTCGTCACCGGCACGCTGCGCCGCACCGACGGCGGCCTCGACCGGTTCCTGACCTCGGTGGCGAAGGCGCACGTCCGCGGCGTCAGCCCGGACTGGGCGAGCTTCCTGGCCGAGGGCGCGAAGGTCGTCCCGCTGCCGACGTACGCCTTCCAGCACGAGAACTACTGGCCCGAACCCGCTCCGGTGGCCACCGCGGACCCGGCGGAGGCCGAGTTCTGGACCGCGGTCGACGACGCCGACTTCGCGTCGCTCAGCAGCACCCTCGACGTCGAAGAGGACGCGCTCACCCGCGTGCTGCCCGCGCTGTCTTCGTGGCGCCGCCGCCGCGGTGAACAGTCCGCTGTGGACGGCTGGCGCTACCGCGTCACGTGGAAGCCGTTGTCCGCCAGGACAGCCGCGACCGGACGTTGGCTCGCGCTGGTGCCCGAAGACTTCGACCTGCCCTTCGACGCCGACCGGCTCGTGGTGGCACCGGACGCCGACCCGGTCGAGGTCCTGCGTGCGGGACTCGGAGAGTACGCGGGGGTCGTTTCCTTCCTGGAACTCGACGGGACGACGTTCGCGAAGACCGCCGCACTCGTCGAATTCCTCGCCGAAGCCGACCCGGTGGTCCCGCTGTGGGCGGTCACCCGCGGCGCGGTGTCCGTAGGCCGCTCGGACCCGCCCGCCGACCCCGCCCGCGCCGCGCTGTGGGGTGCCGGGCGGGTGCTCGCGCTGGAGTACCCGCGGGCCTGGGGCGGCCTGATCGACCTGCCCGAAACCCTCGACGAGCGGGCCGTGGCCCGGTTCGCCGCCGCCCTCGGCGGCGTGGAAGACCAGGTCGCCGTGCGCGCGTCCGGGCTCTTCGGCCGCCGGCTCGTGCACGCCGCGGCCGGGGGCGCCGCCGAACCGTGGCGCCCGCACGGCACGGTGCTGGTCACCGGCGCCGAGGAAGGCTTCGGCGCGCGGGTGGCCGAGTGGGTCACCGGCTGCGGTGCCCGCGTCGTGACCGCGGTGCCCGCGGACCGGCAGCTCACCGCCGTCCTGCACACCGCCGGGATGACCGGCGACCCCGGCGCGTGGACCACCGCCGTCCAGCTCGACGAAGCCCTCGCAGGCACCGACCTCGAAGCTTTCGTGCTGTTCACGTCGGTGAGCGCGGTGTGGGGCGCCGAAGGCCAGCGTGACCGCGCCGCCGTCGACACCGGCCTCGAAGCCCTCGCCCGGCACCGCCGCGACCGCGGCCAGGTGGCGACCGCCGTCGCGTGGAGCGCCTGGGCGGACACCGGCGTCGCCGAAGACGAGGAGACGGCCGGGTTCCTGCGCGCCCGCGGTCTTCCGCCGCTGCCGGTCGAGCAAGCGCTGCTCGCGCTCGGCCAGGCCGTCGCCCACGACGACACCGCCGTCGTGCTCGCCGACGTCCGGTGGGACCGGTTCGTCCCGGCGCTCACTTCGCGACGCGACGGGACACTGCTCGACGAGCTGCCCGAAGTCCGCGCGCTCGCCGACGCCGGTCCGGGTGACGTCACGGCGGCGTCGGGTCTGCCGGCCCGCTTGCGCGAGATCGACCCGAGGGAGCGCGAGACGCTGCTGCTGGACCTCGTGCGCGAGCAGGTCGCCGGCCTGCTCGGCTACGCCGGCGCGGCCGCGGTCGAGCCCCGCCGCCCGTTCAAGGAACTGGGTTTCGACTCGCTCACCTCGGTCGAACTGCGCAACCGGATCAACGCGGCCACCGGCCTCACCCTGCCGTCCACCCTGGTCTTCGACCACCCGCGCCCGGACGCCGTCGCCCGGCTCCTGGCCGCCGAACTGCTCGGCGACGACGACCAGGCCGCGGCCCCGGTCGCGGCCGGCGTGGTCGACGGCGACCCGATCGTCGTGGTCGGCATGAGCTGCCGCTACCCGGGCGGCGTCCGCTCGCCCGAGGACCTGTGGCGCCTGGTCGCCGACGGCACCGACGCGATCACGGAGTTCCCCGGCGACCGCGGCTGGGACCTGCTGGGCCTGCAGGGCGGCGCGTCCTACGTCCACGAGGGCGGTTTCGTCGACGGCGTCGCGAACTTCGACGCCGGGTTCTTCGGCATCTCCCCGCGCGAGGCCCTCGCGATGGACCCTCAGCAGCGCCAGCTCCTGGAAGTGGCGTGGGAGCTGTTCGAACGCGCCGGCGTCGACCCCGAAGGCCTGCGCGGCAGCACCACCGGCGTCTACGTCGGCGGGTCCGGCAACGGCTATTCGCCGCCGCCGGAACTCGCCGGGCACCTGCTCACCGGCGCCGCCACCAGCGTCCTGTCCGGCCGGATCTCCTACCTGTTCGGGCTGGAAGGCCCCTCGGTCACCGTCGACACCGCGTGCTCGTCGTCGCTGGTCGCGCTGCACATGGCCGCGCGGGCGCTGGCGTCGGGCGAATGCTCGCTAGCCATCGCGGGCGGCGTGACGGTGATGGCGACGCCGAGCGCGTTCGTCGAGTTCAGCTACCAGGGCGGCCTCGCCGCCGACGGGCGCTGCCGGTCGTTCGCCGAGTCCGCGGGCGGCACCGGCTGGGCCGAGGGCACCGGCCTGCTCCTGCTGGAGCGCCTGTCCGACGCCCGCCGCAACGGCCACACCCCCCTAGCAGTGCTGCGCGGCACCGCCGTCAACTCCGACGGCGCGTCCAACGGCCTCACCGCCCCCAACGGCCCCTCGCAGCAACGCGTGATCCGCCAGGCACTCGCCGGCGCCGGACTGTCCACATCGGACGTCGACGCGGTCGAGGCGCACGGCACGGGGACGTCCCTCGGCGACCCCATCGAAGCCCAGGCACTCCTCGCCACCTACGGCCGCGACCGCGACGAGCCCCTGCTGCTGGGCTCGATCAAGTCGAACCTCGGGCACGCCCAGTCCGCCGCGGGCGTCGCGGGTGTGATCAAGATGATCGAGGCGATCCGCCGCGGCGTGCTGCCGAAGACGCTGCACCTCGACGAGCCGACGTCCCAAGTGGACTGGACGGCAGGGTCGATCTCGCTGCTGACCGAGCAACGCGCCTGGCCCGAGACCGGCCGCGCCCGCCGCGGTGCCGTGTCGTCGTTCGGGGTCAGCGGCACCAACGCGCACGTGATCCTCGAACAGGCCGGTGACACCGAGGTGCTCCCGGCCGCGGTGACCGGCCCGGTGCCGGTGCTCCTCTCCGCCCGCACCCCCGAGCGGCTCGCCGCCCAGGCCGCGCGGATCGCCGATTTCCTCGCCACGGAACCGGAGCTGACCGACCTCGCCGCCGCGCTGGCCACGACCCGCACGCACTTCGACCACCGGGCCGCGGTCGTCGCCACCGACCGGGACGAGCTGCTCGCCGGGCTGCGCGCGCTCGAGGGCCCGACCCTGGCCGCGCCGGAGGGCAAGCTCGCGATCCTGTTCGCCGGGCAGGGCAGCCAGCGCCTCGGCATGGGCCGCGAGCTGGCGGCCACCTACCCGGTGTTCGCCGACGCGCTCGACGCCGTCCTCGCGCACCTCGACGTCGAACTCGACCGCCCGCTGCGCGAGGTCGTGCACGGCGACGACGCCGAGCTGCTCAACCAGACGCAGTACGCGCAGGCGGCGATCTTCGCGTTCGAAGTCGCGCTGTTCCGGCTCCTGGAATCGTGGGGGATCACCCCGGACCAGCTGGCCGGGCACTCGGTCGGCGAGATCGCGGCCGCGCACGTCGCCGGGGTCTTCAGCCTCGCCGGCGCGTGCCGGCTGGTCGCCGCGCGCGGCCGGCTCATGCAGGCGCTCCCGCCGGGTGGCGCGATGCTTTCCGTGCTGGCGAGCGAGGAAGAGGTCGTCCCGCTGCTCGGCGACGACGTCGTGATCGCCGCCGTCAACGGCCCGCGCTCGATCGTCGTGTCCGGCACCGAAGCCGCCGTGCTCGCGGTGGGGGAGCACTTCGCCAAGACCCGCCGGCTCGCCGTCTCGCACGCCTTCCACTCGCCGCTCATCGAACCCGCGCTGGCCGAGTTCGGCCGGGTGGTGGCCGGGCTCGAACTCGCGGCGCCGTCGATCCCGATCGTCTCGACCGTCACCGGCGACGCCGACTTCACCTCGCCGGAGTACTGGGTGCGGCAGGCGCGGGAGGCTGTGCGGTTCGCCGACGCCGTGACGACCTTGGCCGGCGCGGGCGTCACGACGTTCCTCGACGTCGGCCCGGACGGCGTCGCCGCCGCGATGGCGGCCGAAAGCCTCACCGGCGGGGAGACCGTCGCGGCCGTGCGTGCCGAGCCCCGGACGCTGGTCACCGCGCTCACCCGCCTGCACCACGCGCGGGTGCGCGTCGACTGGGCGAAGTTCTTCGGCGGCGGGCGCCCCGTCGCGCTGCCGACGTACCCGTTCGCCCCGGACCGCTACTGGCCCGAGGGCTTCCACGGCGCGAACGGCGACCTGCGCCTGTCCGGCCTGCACTCCGCCGAGCACCCGCTGCTCGGCGCCGGTGTGGCGCTGCCGGAGTCGGGCGGGTTCCTGTTCACCGGAGCGCTCTCGCCGCAGCTGCAGCCGTGGCTGGCCGACCACACCGTGGACGGCGTGATCGTGTTCCCCGAGGCCGGGTTCGTCGAACTGGCCGTGCGCGCGGGCGACGAGGTCGGCTGCGACCTCGTCGAGGAGCTGACCGTCGAGGTCCCGCTGACGCTGCCGCCGGTCGGCGGCGTGCACGCGCAGGTCGTCGTCGGCCCGGAAGGGACCGCGGGGACGCGCGAGGTGACCGTCTGGACCCGGCCCGAAGGCGCGGGGGAGCACCCCTGGACGCGGACCGCGGCCGGCCGGCTCGCCCCCGGCGCGCCCGAACCCGCGGTCGACCCGGCGTGGCCGCCCGCGGGCGTGGAGATCGAACTCGACGGCTTCTACGAGGACTTCGCCGAGGTCGGCGCGGCCTTCCGGGGCCTGCGGTCGGCGTGGCGCTCGGGTGACGACGTCTTCGCGGAGGTGGCGCTGCCGGCCTCCCGCCAGGACGACGCGGCCGCGTTCGGCCTGCACCCGGCGCTGCTCGACGCGGCCCTGCAGGCGGTGACCCTGCTGGACGTCCCGCTCCGCCCGGCGACCGGCTGGACGCGGTTCGCGCTCCACGCCGGCGGCGCGGCGGCCGCGCGCGTCCACCTCCGCCGGGACGGCGACACGATCGCGCTCACCCTGACCGACCCGGCCGGGGCGCCGATCGCGTCCGCGGCAGCCGTGTCGTTCGGGGAAGCCGCCGTCGCGACGGCGCAGGGGCACGACTCGCTGTTCCACCTCGAGTGGACGCCGCTGCCGGAGGTTTCGCCGTCGGGACGGCGGCTCGTCGTGCTGGGCGAGGACGCGACCGACCTGGCCGGGCTGGTGGCCGCGGCGAAGGACGACGGCGTGGCCGTCGTCGGAGTGGACACGAGCGGCGACCCGGTCGCCGCGACCCACCGCGCGACCGCGCAGGTGCTGGACCAGCTGCAGTTCTTCCTCGCCGCCGACGACGTCCAGGTGGTGTTCCGCACCGGTGGCGGTCCGGCGGCCGCGGCCGTGCAGGGCCTGGTCCGGGCGGCGCAGTCGGAGAACCCGGGCCGGTTCGTGCTGGTCGACGGGGACGCGGCCGACGCGGCACTGGCTTCCGGCGAACCTCAGGTCTCGGTGCGCGACGGCGTCCCGCACCGCGCCCGGCTGGTCCGGGCCCCGGCGGCGGACCGGCCGGAGCCCGGCTTCGGCGACCCGGACGGCACGGTGCTCGTCACCGGCGGCACGGGCGGGCTGGGCCGGCTGCTGGCCCGGCACCTGGTGACCCACCACGGCGTCCGGCACCTGCTGCTGGCCGGCCGGCGGGGCCTCGGCTCCGCGGGCGCCGCGGACCTGGTGAACGAGCTGAAGGGCCTGGGCGCGGACGTCCGCGTCGCGGCGTGCGACACCGCCGACCGCGAAGACGTCGCCGACCTGCTCTCCGGCGTCCCCGAAGGCCACCCGCTGACCGCGGTGGTGCACGCGGCGGGCGTCCTCGACGACGGCGTCGTGGGGTCGCTGACGCGAGCGCGGCTGAAGAAGGTGCTGCGCCCCAAGGTGGACGGCGCCTGGCACCTGCACGAGCTGACCCGCGGCCTCGACCTGAGGGCGTTCGTCCTGTACTCGTCGGCGAGCGGCCTGCTCGGCGGCGTCGGCCAGGGCAACTACGCGGCGGCGAACTCGTTCCTGGACGCCTTGGCGGCGTCGAGGCGGGCGGAGGGCCTGCCGGCGGTGTCGCTGGCGTGGGGCCCGTGGGCGCAGGCGGACGGCATGGCGGGCACGCTCGCCGACGTCGATGCCCAGCGCCTGGCGAAGTCCGGCATGCGCCGCTTCACCCCGGAGGAGGGACTGGCGCTGTTCGACACGGCGGTCGCTTCCCCGGCCGCGATGGTGGTCCCGGTGGGCCTCGACCTGGCGGTGCTGCGCGGCCACATCGTCCCGCCGGTCCTGGGCGACCTGGTCCCGAAGACCCGCCGCACGGCCCGCATCGACGCCGACGGCGTCCGTTCGTTCGTGCCCCGGCTCGGCGAGCTGGCCCCGGACGCGCAGTCCCGCGAGCTGCTGACCCTGGTCCGCGAGCTGGCGGCGAGCGTCCTGGGCCACGGCTCCCCGGCGGCGATCGACCCGGACACGGGCTTCACGGAGATCGGCTTCGATTCCCTGACGGTGGTGGAGCTGCGCAACCGCCTCGGTTACGCGACGGGCCTGACGCTGCCGGCGACGGTCCTGTTCGACCACCCGAACCCGCGGGTGCTGAGCACGCACCTGCTGTCGCTGCTGAGCCCGGAGCCGGTGGACGCGTCCGCGCAGGTGCTGTCGTCGCTGAGCAGCTTCGAGGCGCTGGTGGGGGACCCGTCGCTGACCCCGGAGACGGTGGGTTTCGTGACGACCCGCTTGCGTTCGCTGCTGGACCGGCTCGGCGGGGACACCGAGTTCCTGGAGTCCCTGGACTCGGCGAGTGACGGGGAGCTGTTCCGCCTGATCGACTCGGAGCTGGGCGCGGACTGAGGGCGCTGCCGGCCCTGTAAAGCCATGAAAGGGTCGTTCACGTCACCAGACGACGTGAACGACCCTTTCATGACGTCCACCGGTGGCGCGCGCTGAACCCCGGCCGGGCACGAAAAACCGGGCCGGGGGATGGGATCCCCCGGCCCGGTCGGCAGAGCCGGATCAGGCAGCCACGGCCTGGAAGGTGCGCGAGTTCCACCGCACCGTCAGCGCGGTCAGTCCGATGATCGCCACCGCTTCATGACGTCCGCCGGCGGTCGGTCGTGCCAGAGGTGTCATCCGCGACCTCGCTCGGTGGCGTGCACTGAACCCCGGCCGGGCACGAAAAAACCGGGCCGGGGAAGCAATCCCCGGCCCGGTCGGCAGAGCCGGATCAGGCAGCCACGGCCTGGAAGGTGCGCGAGTTCCACCGCACCGCCAGCGCGGTCAGCCCGATGATCACCACCGCGCCCACCAGGGTCGGCACCACCGGCAGTGTCTCCCGGAAGCTCGCCCGGCTGATGTCCACCACGTACGCCAGCGGGTTGAACCGCGACAGCACGTACAGCCACATCGGGGCGCGGTCCGGGGTGATCGGCAGCAGGATGCCCGACAGCAGCGTCAGCGGCAGGATCACGATGTTGACGATCGACGAGAACGTGTCCTCGTTGCGCAGCTTCAGCACGATCGCGTTCGCGCAGCACGCGATCGTCAACGCCGTCAGCGCCGTGATCACCAGCACCAGCACCACGCCCACCGCGCTCACCGCCACGCCGAACACCAGGCTCGCCAGCAGCAGGATGATCACACCCTGCAGCAGCGACAGCGTCACCGACGGCAGGGCCTGGCCGAGGCTCAGCGCCGTGCGGCTCACCGGGGTCACGCGCAGCCGGTCGACCGCGCCCGCCTTGATGCCCGACAGCAGGACGAAGCCGCAGTAGACGCCGTTGGTCGCCGCGATCTGGATGATCAGCGCCGGGGTCAGGTCCACCCAGGACGTCTGGGCCGCGACGCCCGGTGTCTTGCTGACCAGCACCGCCAGCAGCGGCCCGCACAGCACCAGGTACAGCACCGGCTGGATCATGCCCATCACCAGGTACGGCTTGTTGCGCAGCAGCACCGCGATTTCGCTGCGGTACACCAGGATCGCTTCACGCAGCATCGGTCGCCTCCTTGACGGGCTCGCGCAGGCCCCGGCCGGTCAGGGCGAAGAACACGTCGTCGAGCGTCGGGCGCTGGACGCGCAGCGCCACCAGCGGGATGTCGTGCTGGTCGAGGGCCCGCACCAGCGGCGAGAGCACCTCTTCGCTCTGCGCGACCTGGAACCGCAGGGTCGCGTCCTCGCGGCGCAGGCCGCGGATCCCGGGCAGGCCGCCGAGCAGCAGTTCCGCGTGGTCCGCGCGTTCCGGCGGCACCGTCACCTCGACGCCGTCGCCGAGCAGGCGGGACTTGAGCGCCTCCGGGGTGTCCTCGGCGACGATCACGCCGTCGTCGATCACCTGGATCCGGTCGGCCAGCGCGTCGGCCTCGTCGAGGTAGTGCGTCGAGAGGAACACCGTCACGCCCTGCTCGTCGCGCAGCCGCCGGATGTGGCTCCACAGGTGGGCGCGGCTCTGCGGGTCGAGGCCGGTGGTCGGCTCGTCGAGGAACAGCACCACCGGCAGGTGCACCATGCCCAGCGCCAGGTCGAGCCGCCGCCGCTGGCCGCCCGACATCGCCGACGTCAGCCGGTCTTCCAGGCCGGTCAGGCCGAGCTGCCCCGAGACCTCGCGGACGCGCTCGGCGGCGTCGGTCTTGTTGAGCCCGTAGAGCCGGGCCTGCAGCATGAGCTCTTCGCGGACCTTGCGCTCGTCGACCGTGCCGCCGCCCTGGGCGACGTACCCGATGTGCCGCCGCACGCGCTTCTGCTCGGTGAGCAGGTCGGCGCCGGCGATCCGGGCGGTCCCGGCGGTCGGGCGCAGCAATGTCGTGAGCATGCGCATGGTCGTGGTCTTGCCGGCGCCGTTCGGGCCGAGGAAGGCGACGATCTCACCGGCCTCGACCCGCAGGTCGACCCCGCGGACCGCGGCGACCTCCCGGCCGTCGGCGGTGAAGGTGCGGGCCAGGCCCGCGGCCTCGATCACCGGGCCGGCTCGGTCGCGGCCGGCGTCCCGGCGGCCAGCGCGAGCACCGCGTCGACGGCACCCTCGCGCCCGCGGCCCGGCTCGTGCTGCAGCCGTCCCATTTCCCGCGCCCGCCGGGTGAAGGACGGGTTCTCCAGGACCTCGGTCAGCTTCGCGGCGACGTCGTCGACGTCGATGCCGTGCGAGGACTCGACGACGAGGCCGACGCCGGTGTCCCGCGCGCGGACGGCCTGGTCGTAGCCGTCGACGAACAGCGGGCGCAGCAGCAGCGGCTTGCCGAAGTAGAGGCTCTCGATGTAGCCGTTGCCGCCGCCGTGGGTGAAGTGCGCGCGCACGTGCGGGTGGGCGAGGACGTCGAGCTGCGAGGGCAGCCACTTCTCGGCCCGCAGGTTCGACGGCAGTTCGTCGGACGGCGGCAGCAGGTGCCACGACTGGGCCGGCAGCCGCCAGAGCACGGCGTGCTTGCCCTCCAGGCGCCGCGCGACCTCGACCAGGCCCTTGATCTCGGCCTCGCTCATCCGCACGACGGTGCCGAAGCCGATGTAGACGACCGATTCGTGCCGGTCGAGCCAGCCCTTGACGTCCTGCTCGTCCGGCAGTTCCGGCAGCGGCGGCACGATCGCGCCGAGCATCCGGAAGTGCGCCGGGATGTCGACCGGGTACTCGAGTTCGGCGAGCGAGTAGACCAGCACGAGCGCGGCTTCGTCGATCCGGGACGTGTACTTGGCGGCGAGCCGCGAGACGCCGAGCTCCTTGTTGGACTTGACGTACTCGACGACCCGCTTGCGCAGCAGGGAATCGGTGAAGTACAGCGCCTTGCGGCGGAACCCGAACCACGCGTTCGCCAGGCGCTGCCCGGCGGTCATTTCCAGCGGCAGCCCGGAGTGCGGGACGGGGAAGCCCGGCGGCAGCTTCGTCAGATGGTTGCTCACCGAGAAGGGCACGCTCACGACGTGCGGGATCTGCTGCGTCACGGCCAGCTCGAACCCGGCGTGCAGCAGCGAGTCGATCACCATCGCGGCCGGCTCGACCTCGCGCACGATCTCGGTGAGCGCGCGGTAGGCCTGGTCGCGGAAGCGGGTGTCGAAAGTGTGGCGCATCAGCGCTTTGTGCGCCTTCCAGCGGGACTTCTGGGTGACCGCGTGGTAGGTCTCGTCGTCCCACTCCCCGGAGGACAGCTCCGGGATCGGCGCCCCGAGCGACCGGAATGCGATCCGGCTGCCGGAGCCGTCGGCCCCGATGGCCTCGACCTCGGCGCGGCGGTTGTCGAAGGTGGCGAAGTAGACGTCGGGGACCCCGCGCCGGGACAGTTCCGCCGCCAGCACGAGCAGGGAGTTGACCAGCCCGCTGTCGGGTGAGCTGACGAACAGGATCGGACGCCGTTCTCGGCTCATGGAGAAGCACCTTTCCTCGGCGGGAGCACACGGCCGCCGCGACCGTAACAACGGCTTTTCCGTGAATCACCTACATTCCGCGGGAGTTCCGGGGGCCGGCGGGCGGGTGCGAAGACTAAGGGTTTGCGGGCGCCGGACGCGGTTGACTCGGCCGATGCGGAAACCGGACCCGCGGTGCCGCGAGTCCCGGCCGGACGACACCGAGAGGCGAGGATGGCCAGCGAGAGCCAGCTGCGTGACTACCTCAAGCGCGTCACCGCCGACCTGCACCGGTCGCGTCAGCGCGTGCGGGAGATGGAAGCCGCCGCCGTGGAGCCGGTGGCCGTCGTCGGGATCGGGTGCCGGTTCCCCGGCGGGGTCGCGACGCCGGACCAGCTGTGGGACCTGCTCGACGGCGGCACCGACGCGATCGGGCCGCTGCCCGCCGACCGCGGGTGGTCCGCGCTGCTGGCCGGCGTGGACCGCAGCACGATCAGCCTCGGGGACGTCGACGCGTGGCGCGGCGGCTTCGTCGACGGCGCGGACCGGTTCGACGCCGGCTTCTTCCGCGTCTCGCCGCGCGAGGCCCTCGCGATGGACCCGCAGCAGCGGCTCCTGCTCGAAGTGAGCTGGGAAGCCCTCGAACGCGCCCGGATCGTGCCCGCGAGCCTGCGCGGCAGCCGCACCGGCGTGTTCGTCGGCACCAACGGCCAGAGCTACGGCAAGCTCCTCGCCGCGTCCGGCGAGACCGTCGAAGGCCACGCCGGCACCGGCACCACCGCGGCCGTGCTCTCCGGCCGCATCGCCTACTCCTTCGGCTTCGAGGGCCCGTCGGCCACCGTCGACACCGCGTGTTCGTCCTCTTTGGTCGCCGCGCACTGGGCCACGCAGGCCCTGCGCTCCGGCGAGTGCTCCCTCGCGCTCGCCGGCGGTGTCACGGTCATGGCGACCCCCGAGGCGTTCGCCGAGTTCAGCAAGCAGGGCGGCCTCGCGCCGGACGGGCGCTGCAAGGCGTTCGCTGACGGCGCGGACGGTGTCGGCTGGGCCGAAGGCGCCGGGATCCTCGTCCTGGAAAGGCTTTCCGACGCCCGCCGCCACGGCCACCCCGTCCTCGCCCTCCTCCGCGGTACGGCGGTGAACTCCGACGGCGCCAGCAGCGGCCTGACCGTCCCCCACGGACCCTCGCAGCAGCGGGTGATCCACGCCGCGCTCGCCGCGTCCGGTCTGTCCGCCGAGGACATCGACGTCGTCGAGGCGCACGGCACCGGCACCCGGCTGGGCGACCCGATCGAAGCGCAGGCCCTGCTGGCCACCTACGGCCGCGACCGCGAGCACGACCTGCTGATCGGCTCGGTCAAGTCGAACTTCGGGCACACGCAGGCCGCGGCCGGCGTCGCCGGGATCATCAAGGCCGTCCTGGCCATCCAGCACGGCGAGGTACCGCGCACCCTGCACGCCGACCGGCTTTCGTCCGAAGTGGACTGGCAAGCCGGCGCCGTCCGGCCGGTGACCGAAGCGGCAGCCTGGCCGGAGACCGGCCGCCCGCGTCGCGCCGCCGTGTCGTCGTTCGGGGTCAGCGGCACCAACGCGCACACGATCATCGAGCAGGCCCCCGAACCCGAGCCTGCCGGACGCGGGCCGCGCGCCGCCGGGCCGGTGCCGTGGTTCGTCTCCGCCCGTTCGGAACCCGCGCTGCGCGCCCAGGCCGAAGCACTGCTGGCCGCCACCACCGACGACGCCGGCGCGGCCGACGTCGCCTGGTCGACAGCGGTCACCCGCACGGCCTTCGAACACCGCCTCGCGGTCACCGGGCCGGACACCGCGGCCCTGCGCGACGGGCTGCGTTCCTGGCTCGAGCAGGGCGCCGCCGCGAACGTGACCACCGGGACCGCGTCGCGCGGCGAGACCGCGTTCCTCTTCTCCGGCCAAGGCGCGCAGCGGATCGGGATGGGCACGCGGCTCGCCGAGGTGTACCCGGTCTTCGCCGAGGCGTTCGCGGACATCGCCGGGCGCCTGGGCGTGGTCACCGACGACCGTCTCGATCGGACCGAGCACGCCCAGCCCGCGTTGTTCGCCTACGAAGTCGCCCTGTTCCGGCTGCTGGAATCGTGGGGTGCGCACCCGGCGTTCCTGGCCGGGCACTCGGTTGGGGAGATCGCGGCCGCGCACGTCGCCGGGGTGCTCTCGCTCGACGACGCCTGCACCCTCGTCTCCGCCCGCGCGAAGCTGATGGGCGCGCTGCCCGAAGGCGGCGCGATGATCTCGGTCCGGGCGTCCGAAACGGACATCGACGCCGGCGACGTCGACATCGCCGCCGTGAACGGCCCGGAGTCGGTGGTGCTTTCCGGCCCCGAAGACGCCGTCACCGCCGTCGCGGCGCGATTCCCCGGCGCCCGGCGGCTCAAGGTGTCCCACGCGTTCCACTCGCGCCTGATGGACCCGATGCTCGACGACTTCCGCGCGGTGGTCGCGAAACTTTCCTTCGCCGCGCCGCGGATCCCGGTGATCGCGGGCGGGGACGTCACCGATCCGGAGTACTGGGTCCGGCAGGTCCGCGACACCGTCCGCTTCGGCGACGCGGTCACCCGGCTCACCGAGTCCGGCGTGACGCGGTTCGCCGAGCTGGGCCCGTCGGCCGTCCTTTCCGGACTGATCACGGGCGCGATCCCCCTCGCGCGCAAGGACCAGGACGAGGCCGCCGCCCTGATCGCCGGGCTCGCCGCACTGCACGTCGCTGGTGGCACCGTCGACTGGGCGGCCGTGCACCCCGGTGCCCGTCCGGTCGACCTGCCCACCTACGCCTTCCAGCGCGAGCGCTACTGGCCCACGCTCACCCCGCGCACCGGCGACGCGGCCGGCCTCGGCCTCACCCCGGTGCGGCACCCGCTGCTCGGCGCCGCCCTCGACGTCGCCGCGAGCACCGAGACCGTGCTCACCGGCACCGTGTCCCCGGCCACCCAGCCGTGGCTCGCCGGCCGGACCTCGTTCCCCGGCACGGGATTCCTCGAACTCGCCCTGCGCGCGGCCCGCAACCTCGGCTGCCCGGAGCTCGCCGAGTTCACCCTCACCGCACCGCTCGCCCTGGCCCCGAAGGACGTCGTCGCGCTGCAGGTCCGCGTCGGCCCCCCGGACACCGACGGCCGCCGCCCGGTCGACGTGCACTCCGCGAACGCCGCACTTTCACGTGAAAGTGCGCACCAGGGGGCCGCACTTTCACGTGAAAGTTCGGGGGGCCGGGGGGGGGGGGCGCGCCACCCCACAGGCGGGGGGGGGGGGGTGGGCGGGTGGGTAACCC
>NZ_JBEZDL010000030.1:0-109605 GCF_040648295.1 Amycolatopsis sp. NPDC049159 | reverse complement strand
TGCCGCAGGTGATCGGTGCGGTGGCGAAGACGGCGTCGAAGATCGCGGATCTGGTGAAGCGGCTGGTCACGGCGTTGAAGGCGTTGGTGCCGTTGCTGAAGCGGGCGGGGGATTTGTTCGCGGATGCGGCGAAGGCGTTGAAGAACATCAAGCCGGGTAAGGCCGCACCCGCGCCGAAGCACGCGGACATCAACGGCAACCCGAAGGGCATCGACGGGCCCCACGGCAAAGGCGGTGAGGGGCCGAACGGCAAGCCCGACGACGGGACCCACACTTCCGGTGCCAAGGGGCCCGACACCCCGCCCAAGACCGACCCGCCGCCCAAGCCGGAGGCGCCGCCCAAGAACGATCCGCCGGTCAGCCCGCCCCCGCCGAAGGTCGAGACGCCGGCGGCCGGCGGCAAGCCGAAGGGCGACCCCAAGGGCGAGCCGAAGGGGGACGGCCCACGCGACCGGGCCCAGCCGTCGGACAGCAAGACCTACTGCGGTGACCCCGTGGACATCGCGACCGGCGAGGTCGTGATGACCCAGGTCGACCTCGTCCTGCCGGGCGACGCGGGCGATCTGGAACTGTCGCGCACACACCTCTCGGCCTACCGGGCGGGCCGGTGGTTCGGCCGGTCGTGGGCGTCCACTTTGGACCAGCGGCTGGCGTTCGGTCCCGCGGCGGTCCGGTTCTACGCCGAGGACGGCATGGTCCTCGTCTACCCGGTGCCCGCCGGCGATCCCGTGCTGCCGCTGGAAGGCCCGCGCCTGCCGCTGCACCGCTCCCCCGGCGGTTACCGGCTGTCCGCCGGCGACGGCGAACTGCACTTCGGCGACGACGGGCGGCTCGCGGCGATCGAGCGGAACGGCAGCCGCACCGAGATCGCCTACGCCGCCGACGGAACGCCCGCCGCGCTGCGCCGCGACGACGGCGTCGAGCTCCGGATCGGGACGGACGGCGGCCGTGTGGTCGCGCTCGGCGCGCCCGAGGCCGCGCCGCTGGTCCGGTTCGGCTACAACCGGCTCGGGCAGCTGACCACCGTCGCGGACTTCGCGGGCCGCCCGATGACGCTGGACTACGACTACGAGCACCGGCTCGTCGGCTGGCGGGACCGCACCGGCACCTGGTACCGCTACGTCTACGACGCCGAGGGCCGCTGCGTCCGCGCCGTCGGGGCGAACGGCTTCTACAACGCGGCGTTCGCCTACTCGCCCGGCACCACCCGGCACACCGACGCGCTCGGCCACACCTGGACCTACCGGCTCAACGACGCCGGACAGCTCATCGGCCGGACCGACCCGCTCGGGAACTCCCGCCGGTACACGTGGAGCCGCTACGACCAGCTGCTGTCCCAGGTGGACGAACTGGGCCGCGAAACCCGGTACGACTACCGGGACGGCGAACTGGCGACGGTCATCCGGCCCGACGGCTCCGTCGTCCGCACGGCGCCCGCCGCCGAGGGCGAGGTGCGCCTGCGGGTCGGCGAGGGGGACGCCGCCGTGCAGCGGGTGGTGCCCGCGGCCGATCCGTTCACCGTGCTGCCGGGCGCGGCGGTCTCGGCCGGGCCGGGTGCGGCGCCCGACCCGCTCGGCGACGCGCCGGTGACCGACGCGTCGGTGCGCCCCGGCGACCGCGACCTGTTCGGCAGACCCCAGCTCGTGCACACCGCGTCCGGCGGCGCCGCCCGGCTCGGCTGGACGGCCGAGGGCCGCCGCGCCTGGCGGATCGGCCCGCACGGCGACCGGGAAACCTGGTTGCACGACGCCGAAGGGCAGGTCGTCGAGCACCGCGACGCGGCCGGGGGCGTGTGGCGCCGCCGCTACGGCGCGTTCGGGCTGCCGGTGGCGGACATCGACGCGACCGGCGCGCGCACGACGTACACCTACGACGGCGAACTGCGGCTCACGTCGGTGACGAACCCGGCCGGCCGGACCTGGCGCTACGCCTACGACCCCGCCGGGCGCCTGGTCGCCGAGACCGACTACGACGGCCGCCGGCTGACCTTCGGCTACGACGAGGCCGGGCAGCTGCGGCGGCTGACCAACGGCCTCGGCGAGGTCACCGAGTTCACCTACGACCTGCTCGGCAACGTCGTCGAACGGCGCACGGCCGAGGACATCACCCGCTACGCCTACGACGCGCTCGGGCGGCTGTCGCTGGCCGAGAACGCCGAAGCGCGCGTGGAGTTCGTCCGCGACCGGCGGGGCCGGCTGATCGCCGAGACGGTCAACGGGCTCGGCGTCGCCTGGGACCACGACGAGACCGTCCTCCGCCGCCGCACTTCGTCCGGTGTGGACAGTGAGTGGCGCTTCGACGGCGATGGGCTGCCGCGGTCGCTGCGGATCGCCGGGCACGACGTCGGGTTCGAGCACGACGCGGCCGGGCGCGAGGTCACCCGCAGCGTCGACGGCGAAGTGGTGCTGCGACGGCGGTTCTGCGTCGAGGACCGCGTCGCCGCGGAAGAGATCGCGGGCGTCGGGCAGCGCACGTACGGCTACCGGCCCGACGGCAGGCTCGCCGCGGTCGGGGACGCCACCCGGCCGTGGCGGCTCGACTTCGACGCCGCGGGCCGCGTCAGCGAGGCGCACGGGCCCGGGGGCGCCGAGCGGTTCACCCGCGACGCCGCGGGCCGGCTCATCACGGGCGAAATCCGCTACACCGGCGACGCGCAGGGCCGCGTCACCGTGCGCTCGCGCGGTGGCCGGTCGTGGACGTACTCGTGGGACGGGCTGGACCGGCTGCGCGGTGTGCGCACGCCGGACGGCGCGCGCTGGACGTACCACTACGACCCGCTCGGCCGCCGGTTCGCCAAGCGCCGCTGGGTCACCGGCGACGGCGGCGAACCCGAGCTCGCCGGCGACACGCGCTTCCTCTGGAGCGGCTTCGATCTCGTGGAGCGCGTCGAGTTCGGTGCGGACGGCTCGCGCCGGACCCTGACGTGGGAGCGCCACCCCGGCGACGGTCACCCGGTCGTGCAGGTCGAGCGGACCGCGGCCGGCGAGCGGTTCCGCTGCGTGATCACGACCCCGGCCGGCACGCCGACCGAGCTGCTGGACGAGCGGGGTGCGGTGACCTGGCGCGACCGCAGCGCGTTCTGGGGCGCGCCGCTGCCGGGCGCCGACACCGGGGCCGTGCCGCTGGCGTTCCCCGGTCAGCACCGCGACGAGGAAACCGGCCTGCACTACAACGTGTTCCGCTACTACGACCCCGGAACCGCGCGCTACCTCAGCCAGGACCCGCTCGGCCTCGCGGCCGCCCCCGACCCGGCGGGCTACGTCGCCGAGCCGCTGCTCACCGGCGACCCGCTCGGCCTCGTCGGCACCTGCGGCAAGACCGGGCCGCCGACGAAGAAGCGGCCCCGCCCGGACGACTTCGACGAGCACCCGGACCTGAAGCCGCCGCCGTCGAAGCGGCCCGACCTCGGCGTCGACGTCAACCGCATGACGCGCGAGGAGTGGGAGGCGTTCAAGCCGAAGCTGGACGACATGATGAAGGCGGACAAGCACTTCTTCTGGTCCGGCGGCTACAAGAAGGGCCACGGCGCCCCGGACGACCCGTACCTGGGCTCGATCGAGTTCAAGGCCAACTCGGTCGCCAAGCAGCACGGCGGCAACACCCTCGAAGGGCTGGTCGCCGACAACCACCTGAAGATGCCCGGCTGGGTCGACGACAAGATGATGAAGGACCCGGGCCAGGGCTACTGGTCGCACGGCGACCACGGAACGTCCAACCTGGACCAGAAGACCTTCGTCAAGGAGAAGTGGGACCACGCGTCGGAGACGTTCGCGAAGAACTCGAACGCCGACACCCACGTCGTCTTCCCCGACAAGCCGGGCGCCCAGACGAGCACGGGCATCCCCAACCCGGACGGCGACATCTACCCGTACCGGCGCCCGGACAACATCTTCGACGCGATCGAGTACAAGAAGCTCGAGGAGCAGGGCATCCAGGTCACCGAGCACAACGCGGAGACCGGCGCGACGAAGCCGTACCAGAAGCCGCCGAAGAAGCCCTGACGCTAGCCGCCGAGGGCGGGGCCGAGCCAGCGGCGGACGAGGGCCCGCAGCTCGTCGTCCGCCGGGGGCGGGGTCGTCGGGTACTGCAGGAACGACATGAAGAGCCGCATCAGGATCTCGGCGAGGCCGCGGAGGTCTTCCTCGGTCGTGACGCCCGCCGCCGCCCAGTCGACCGGGAGGTTGCGCAGGATGCGCGTGCCGAACGAGAACGCGAGCGGCGAGATGACGCCGTCGGTGAAGAAGTCGGCCTCACCCGCCTGCAGGAGGAGGCCGAGGTGGGGCTCGGCGGGGACCGTCCGGACCGCCCACACCACCGATTCCACCGCGGCCTCGGTGGCGGTGCCGAACGTGGCCAGGTGGCGTTCCATCCGCCCGGCGAACTCCTCGACCCCGGCCAGCCCGACCGCGCGCAGGATGTCCTTCAGGCTCGGGAAGTAGCGGTAGACGGTCTGCCGGGTCACGCCCGCTTCGGCGGCGACGTCGGACAGGCTCGTCTTGGCCGGTCCCACGCGGTCGAGGCACGCCGTCGCCGCTTCGACGATCCGGCGGCGGGCCTCGTCCTCCGTGCCGGGCGGGTTGCCCCGCCATCCGTGGTGCCCCATGCCCGTCATCTTCCCCGACCGCACCCGGTCACGCCGGGGCAGGGCGGCGGGCCCGGTGCAGCGCGGCCAGCACCAACCCGGCCGCGACGAAGCAGGCGAGCGCGTAGAGCCCGCTTTCGAGCGGGACCTCGTGGAGCGCGGAGAGCCAGATGACCGCCAGGACGCCCAGGTAGGCGGCCGGGTAGATCCGCGCGAAGGCGGACACCGGCTCGGCCGGCCGGCAGGTGGCGACGATCCAGCCGCCGGCCAGCCAGACCGCTGCCAGCTCGACGCCGAGGATCCAGGCCTGCGCCGGGGAGTTCCCCTGGAAAACGCTCGCCGGGAGGCCCGCGATCACCATGGCGAACGGGGTCAGCACGCCGGCCAGCAAGAACGCGGCGCGGCCCTTCAGCCGCACGACCAGGTACGTCATCGCGGCCATCGACACCGAAGCGAACAGCAGCATGCTGGTCATCGGCACGGTCGCCAGCGCCGGGTGGTTCACGATGGCGTTGCCGGGGTTCCAGGCCCACCACTTCAGCGGCGGCCCGATCTGGTCGAAGACCTCGTAGAACACCTGGCACACGAAGGCGACGGCCACCGCTCCGCGCAGCGCGCCGCGCCGGAAGATCCCGAGCGACCGCACGACCTCGTACGCGAGCTGGCTGAACGCCGGGTAGAACGCCACGATGTAGAGCGGCAGCCGGTCCCCCATGAACTGCACGGTGAACCGGTTGTGGGCGAAGATGAAGCCGTACAGCTCGTCGAGCCCGAACCACTCCGGGAAGTACAGCGGCGGTTCGGTGACGAACAGGTAGACCAGGGAAGCGCACCACAGCGCCAGGTTGACCGGGTCACCCGCGCGGTACCGGCGCACGGCGTGCACCAGCGCGAAGACGGCGCCGGCGACGATCAGCAGTTCGAGCACCGGCAGCGTCCAGTTCGCGAGGTCCCACGGGGAGCGGACCGACACCACCGGCGAGACGTCGTGGCAGTCGAAGCCGAGCCCGCGGGTGACGGCCTCGGCGTCCGGTCCGCACGCCGGGCTCATCGCGCGGTCGCCGTCGAATAGTCCGTGGCCGGCGGCTCGGCGCGCGGGTCGAACCCGAACGGCACCCGGTGCCGCCCGAGGGCCGCGCGGACGCGGTAGCGCACGAGCCCCGCCAGCACGCGCGGGTTGCGCAGCATGTCCCCCAGCGACTCGTCGAGGTTGAACACCTTGGCGAAGTGCTCGTCGACGACGTCGTCCTCCCGGGCCGCGCCGACGATCAGGCTGAACGCCGGCGCCGACACGGCCGCGAGGATCCGGCGCTTCCACTCGGGCGGCCGCTCGGTGCCCTCGGCGCACGCGTAGCCCTGGTCCCGGGCCATCGCGAGCCGCCACGGCACCTGGAGCGCTTTGCGCTGCGCGGCGAGGAAGCGCTTGCCGAAGCCCGCGTCGAGCCGGTCGGCGCGGGAAAGGTGTTCACGCAGGAGCAGCGCCGAGCCCGCCGCGGAGCTGATGCCCTGCGCGTAGAAGGGGTTGAACGCGCAGATGGCGTCGCCGACGAACGCCAGGCTGCGCGGGAGTGTGCGCAGGCGGTCGTAGCGGCGCCACTTGTTGCCGGTCGACCGGGTGAGGTGCACTTCGGACGCCGGCTCGCACCGGTCCATCGCGGCGGCGAACAAGGGCGTCCGCACCCGGCGGGCCACCTCGGCGAACGCGTCGGTGGTGCGGGGCATTTCCAGGCCCCACGAACCCATGCAGGCGATGACCCGGTTGCCCTCGACGGGGAAGAAGTTGACCAGGAAGTCGTGCTCGGCCGGGTGGTCGCCCTTGTCCGGCGTCGGCATGATCACCAGGTGCCGCCACCACCAGGACGCCGGGCGCTCGGCGGGCAGGTCGTACCAGCGTGAGGTGTAGGTGACCTTGGCGTCGAGGGTCTGCGTCGCGGGCGCGGGCCACCCGGCCGCGGTCAGCCAGCCGGCCACCGGGGAGCCGCGGCCCGCCGCGTCGACGACGAAATCGGCGTCGAGGTGCTCGCCGCCGGCGTCGACCCCGGTCACCGCCCCGTTTTCGAAGGTCAGTCCACCGGCCGTGGTCCCTTCGCGGATGACGACGTTGGGCAGTTCGCGCACCTTGTCGCGCAGCACGCGTTCGATGAGGATCCGCGAGCCGTAGATCATGGTCATCGAGCTGCGCTTGCGCGCCGACCAGCCCTCGCCGTCGAGGTAGGCGGCGTCCATGGACGGCATCAGGTGCAGCCCGCCCGCCGCGATCAGGTCGGCTTCGAAGCCGGGGAAGAGCGCGCCGATCGCCCGCCGCCCCGAGTTCAGGAGGAAGTGCGGGTGCTTGCTCTGCGGCACCCCGCGCCGGTGTTCCGCTCCGGCCGGCAGCCGGTCGCGCTCCAGTACGAGCACGCGCCCGAAGAAGGGCGCGAGGGCACCGGCGGTGCAGAGACCGGCGGCACTGCCACCCAGGACGACGGCGGTCCGGCCGAGCCGCATGCGGATCAACTCCCGTCATTCATACAAAGTGACGACGAATGTATGAATGACGGGCGAGCGTGTCAAGGCGGCCGTTCGCCAGGCCTTCACCCTTTCGGGCCTAAACCACGTTGCTTCCTCACCCGTGATCGGGCCGTCGGGGCGCCGCCGAGGCGCCTCCTACGAAGGAGAGGGATCCATGCGACGTCTTCTGGTGAAGCTCGCCGTCGTTTCGTCCGGGGCCACCGCGGCCCTGCTGACATTGGTCGGCGGGGCGTCCGCGGCGGCGACCGAGCCGGCCAAGGTCCAGACCACCGACCAGGTCGTGGCGGAACTGGCGAGCCCGGACGCCACCGTCAGCGGGCTGCTCAAGTGCTGGGTGCACCCCTACAACTGCTGACCCACCCGCGGGGTCGCTCCCGGGAGCGGCCCCGCCCCGACCTCAGGAGCAGCGGATGAACCTCGACGTGCACGAGCCGGTGCGGCTGGCCCGCGCCGTGCTGCGGGCGGACGGCGACGGAACGCTCGTCGCCCAGTACGGGCTGGTGGCGCGCGCACGCCCGGCGGCGTTGCCGGTCGTGCCGCGCACGCGCCTGCCCGTTCAGGCCAACTACATCAGCGATCTCGGCGTCCGCGGCTTGGCGGAGGCCGCACTGTTCCTGGACGAGCACCTTCGCCTCCAGGCACTGCCGCCCGCCGACGGCGAACCCGTCTCCGCGGAGACGTGGGCCGACGGCTGGGCGCGGGGCGACCTGGACGACCGGGACCTGTGCGCGCTGGTCGACGCCCAGGTTTGTTTCGCCGGCGCGTGGCCGCTCGCACGGGTGCTGGTGAACGCCGTCTTCGCCGCGGACCGCGTCCCGGATTCGTTCGGGGCCTTGCTCATCGGCGCCGTCGTGGCGGCCGGTGACCCCGCGACACCGCTGGACACCGGCGACCTCTTCCGCCGCGCGGTCGCCGCCGCACCATCCGAAGTGGACGGAATGCTCACCGAGCTGCGCCACGCCGCGTGGGCGCTCAAGCGCAAGAACGACCCCGCCGGCGCGCTCGTCCGCTTGGCCGGCCTCGAAGTCCACGCCCGGGACGCCGAACGCCGCTACCGGGTCTCCCCCGCCGACGCGTCGACCTTGTGCGCGTTGGCCGCCAACCTCGAAGCACTGGCCCGCCTCCGCCAGGGAGACGAGGACGGCGCCCGGCGCGCCATCGACCGGGCCGCGGCGCTGATCCCGGACGACGGCTGGGTGGCCGTGGACCGCGACGCCGGGTTCCGCTACCGGAGCCAGATCCGCACCAACACGGCCCAGCTGCTGGTGAAGCGCGACGACCTGCCCGGCGCGCTGGCGGTGATGCGGACCAACCTCGAGGAGGGCCGGCGGGACGACCCCGACTCGGTCAGCGAAACCCTTTCCGTGATGGCGTACTTCGCTTACCTGCAAAGGGAGTGGGACCAGGCAGTGGAGCTGCTGACCGAAGCGTACGGATCGGTGCGGCTGGAGGGATCGCCCGACCGCCTGCGGCAGTGCCGCAAGATCGCCGTGGCCGCGTTGCATTCGTGCGGCCGCGAAAAGGAGGCGCAGCACGTCCTCGACCGCTCCCGGGAGGACCCCCTGGGCTTCGACGAAACCCTGCTGTAGCCGTCAGGACCCGGCGGCGATCCCGCGGACGGCGCCGGCGACCGCGCCGAAGTCCTTGCGCAGGATCGAGCCGTGGTTGCCGGCGACCTTCTCGCGGGTGATGTTCGGGTTCCGGCCGAGCACCCCGTCGAGGCCGGCGCGGATGCGCTCCTGTTCGCCGCCCTTGCTGCCGAAGGAAGTTCCCGACGCGACGACGTACCGGACCGGGACCGTGATGCCGTCGAGCACCGGGCCCAGCTCGCGCTCGCGGGACAGCTTCCCGAGTTCGATGTTGCTTTCCGCCTGCTGGGCGGCGGTCATGCGCGGGGCAAGGCCGGTCGGGCGCAGCAGCGGCAGGAACCAGCTCATCCGCTTGAACAGCTTGCGGATCCGCAGTTCCATGGCGTCGTCGAGCCAGTCGTGCGGGTACGCGCCGTCGACCAGGACCGCGCCGAGGGTGCGCTCGGGGTTGCGGTGGGCCCAGTGCGCCGCGACGACCGCGCCGTAGGACCAGCCGACCAGCACCGCGCGCTCCACCTCGCGGGCGGCGAGCACGGCGTCGACGTCGCGGATCGCGGCTTCGAAGGAGTAGTCGGCCGAGCGCTTCGACTTGCCGCGGGCGCGCTCGTCGTAGGTGATGTGGCGGAAGCCGTCGCCGAGTTCGGCCAGGACCCGCTTCCAGTAGCCCTGGGTGGCGAACTGGCCGTTGAGGTAGACCACCGGGACGCCGGGGCCGCCGGTGTCGGTGACCGCGAGGGCCGTGTCTTCGACGGCCACCAGGCCGGTCCAGTGCGAGGAGATCGTGTTCTGCGTCATGACGGCTACTTTCGGCGGCCCGCCTGACACCACCCGGACACCGCGCTGACACGGCCGGGCTTGACAGGGCGGCACCCGAGCCTCCATGGTTAGTTACATGAGTAATGAACCGACGAACCGCCGTGCGCGGTGGTCGGCGTGAAAGACGACGGGCGGCCGCTGTTCCTGCAGATCGCCGAGCAGATCGAGAACTCGGTCGTCGACGGGAGCCTGCCCGCGGACGCGCAGGTGCCGTCCACCAACGAGCTCGCGGCCTTCCACCGGATCAACCCGGCGACCGCGGCGAAGGGCATCAACCAGCTCGTCGCCGACGGGATCCTCTACAAGAGACGAGGCATCGGCATGTTCGTCGCCACCGATGCCCGCGCGCAGCTGCTCGAACGGCGGCGCCGGGACTTCACGCGGCAGTTCGTCACCCCGCTGATGGCGGAGGCGGGCAAGCTCGGCATGGACGCCGAGGAGATCAAGAAGCTGATCGACGTCTGGGAGCCGGAGCGATGAACGTGGTGCGCACGACCGGGGTGACCAAGCGCTACGGCGCCCTCGCCGCGCTCGACGGGGTCAGCGTGACGCTCGCCGGGAACACGATCCACGGCCTGCTCGGCCGCAACGGCGCCGGCAAGACCACGCTGATGCGGATCCTCACCGGGCAGAGCTTCGAAACCGGCGGCACGGTCGAGGTCTTCGGGCAGCACCCTTACGAAAACGCCGACGTGCTCGCGCGGACGTGCTTCATCAAGGAAAGCCAGCACTACCCGGAGAAGTTCCGGGTGCCCACGCCCTGCGGGCCGCCGAACTGCTCTACCCGAACTGGGACACCGCCTTCGCCGCCGAGCTGCTGGCGGACTTCGCCGTCCCGTCCGGGCAGCTGCTCGGCAAGCTCTCGCGCGGGCAGCTGTCGGCGGTCGGGGTCATCATCGGGCTGGCGTCGCGGGCGCCGCTGACGCTGTTCGACGAGCCCTACCTCGGCCTCGACGCCGTCGCGCGCCAGCTGTTCTACGACCGCCTGCTCGCCGACTACGCCGCGCACGCGCGCACGATCGTGCTCTCCACACACCTGATCGACGAGGTCAGCGACCTGATCGAGCACGTCGTCCTCCTCGATGGGGGCCGGGTGCTCATCGACGCGGACGCGGAGTCGTTGCGCGGCGAGGCCGTCGCGGTCACCGGGCCCGCCGACGCCGTCGAGCGTTTCGCGGCCGGGTACGAAGAACTGCACCGCGAACGCATCGGCGGCGCGCTACGCGTCACCCTCGCCGGCGCCCCGGACCCGGCCCACCCCGGACTGAATTTCGAGCCGGTTTCGCTGCAGCAATTGGTCGTCCGCACCACCCAGCACCACGGCGCGCTGGTCGCGGCCGGGAAGGAAGCCCGATGACGCGCGTGCTCGACGTCGCCCGGATCCAGCTGGTCAACTGGCCGGCGCTGCTCGCGTACCCGCTGGCCGCGGCGGCCGCGCTCCCTTTGCTGGGCTGGGGCATCGACGTCTCCAACGGGCAGACCGCCGTCGGCGACCACGAGGTGTACCTGCTGCCGATGCTGCTGGGCGTGGCCGCGACGGCGCACCTGCAGACGATGACGCAGGTCTTCCCGTTCACGCTGGGTTTGGGCGTGACCCGCCGCCGCTTCGCCGCGGCGACGGCGCTCGTGGTCGTGGGGCAGGCACTGTTCTTCGGCTTGCTGCTGGTGGGCTTCGCCGCCGTGGAGCGGCTGACCGGCGGCTGGGGGCGGCAGGCCCGGATCTACGGGCTCGGCGCGCTGCGCCAGGACGGCCCGCTCACGCAGTGGCTGGCGTTCACTGGACCGATCGTGGCGACGTCGGCGGTCTGCGTGCTGGCGGGGGTGGTGTTCCAGCGCTGGCGGCAGTCGGGGATCTACCTCGCGGTGTTCACCAGCGTGGCCCTCCTCGCGGCGGCGGGTGCGCTGGCGACCACGCAGAACTGGTGGCGCCCGATCGGGAGTTTCCTGGGTGACCAGCCATCGCTGACGCTGTTCGCGGCTTACCCGTTGGTGCTCGCGTTGGCCCTGGGCGGCACGGCTTGGCTGGTACTGCGGCGGTCTACGACCTGAAAATCGACAACTGCGGATCTCCGTAACAGCACGTGATCGGGCACCGACTAGTGATGAACGAGCTCACCATCGGTGCGAACAGGAGACTGCCCGATCATGTTGACGACCCTCGCGGCGGACTCGGCCGGCATCGACACGAACGGCGTCGCGTTCAAGATCGCCCTAGCGGCGATCAGCGTGGTCGTCGGCGGCGTGGTCACCCTCGTGACCGACCGCATCAAGCGTCGCAACGATCCGCACAAGCAATTGTCTTGGGACGCGAGGACTGAAATCGGCCGAAGGCGCCGTCATCGTCGAAGCAGCCTGCCGACCGCGGCCTCAACGTGAAATGAAAGTGTCCCGCGACACCGCCGAAGAAGAGTCGGATCAGGAAGCCGTGTTCCGGATCGGTCACATCGAAAAGGGGGCGTCGATCACCGTCAGGCTGCTGGCCACGGGGCAGGAAGCCCGCAACTGGACGGTGGTGGCGCACAACGACGAAGGGGACGTCGGCTTCCACTCACGGGAGGTCGCACGGGTGCGCGACGACCGCGAACACGTGGCCCCGTTCACCAAGTTGCTGATCTTGTTCTTCACGGTTCACCCGATCTTCGGGCTCTCCCTGTTCGGCCCCATCGGCGACCTGGTGCAGGCCGCCGCCTGGTTCCTCATCGCCGTACTCCTGATGCCCCACGTCACACCGACCGCCAGGCTTGTCCAAAATTTCCTGACCTCGCGTGCTCCTGACGGGAGATCCAATCCGAGCGTCGTGATCAACGGCTCGGTTCAAACCATCAAGACCTGATCCCGCCTCGAGCCGGCTCAGCCGTTGCGGGACATGGCTCCCGCGATCAGCATCGCCAGCCCCTGCTGCAAAGCCGGTGCCAGCTCCAAGTGCAACGCCGCCAGCGCCGGGTCCACCTCGTACGCCGCCAAAGCGCTCGGCGAAGGCCGGCAGTGCGTCCACAACCCGCCCGTCAAAATCATCGCCATCAGGCACACCGAAGACGCCTCCGCGCCCACCTCGGGGACATACCCCCGCAGCAGCTCGGCCAACGTCTCCAACCCCGCCAGCGCCGACTGCTTGAAGCGCACCACGACATCGACCGACACGTTGTGCTCCAGCACCCCCGCCTGCGCCCCGATCAGGTCGCACAGGACCGTCCGGCGAGCCAGGGACTGGGCGACCACCGCCGCGAACGCGTCGCCCCGCGCGGACGCCGGGCGGTCGCGGTCCACGCCCGCGGCCAGCTCCGCCGACACCTCCGTCAGCCAGTCCCGCAGGGCGCCGTCGAGGAGTTCGAGCAGGATCGCTTCGCGGGATTCGAAGTAGCGCAGCACGTTCGACTTCGCCAGGCCGACCCGGCGGCTGAGCTCGTTGAGGCTCACGTCGGCCACCGGCATCTCGTCGAGCATGGCCAGCGCCGTGTCGAGGATCGTGCGCCGCCGCTCCTCTCGCTGCTCCGCGCTGCGCGCCCGCTGGAACGTCATACGACCAGCCTAACGCCCGCCGCGAAAATTTACAGACCGGTTGTCTCTTGACATCAGACCGACGGTTCCTTAGCGTCGGAGATGTAACAGACCGCCGGTCCGCAAGGGCCGCCACCCGGAGGGACCCCCAGCCATGAACAAGAACTGGACCGACCGCGACGTTCCCGGCCAGCAGGGCCGCGTCGCCGTGATCACCGGCGCGAACACCGGGCTCGGCTTCGACACCGCCAAGGTGCTGGCCGAGCGGGGAGCGACGCTGGTGCTGGCCGTGCGCGACGTCGAGAAGGGCAAGAAAGCCGCCGCCAAGCTGGGGGCGAACGCCGACGTCACCGTGCAGGAGCTGGACCTCGCGTCGCTCGACTCCGTCCGCGCCGCCGCGGCCGAGCTGCGCGGGACGCTGCCGAAGATCGACCTGCTGATCAACAACGCCGGCGTCATGTACCCGCCGCGGCAGACCACCCGCGAGGGTTTCGAGCTGCAGTTCGGCACCAACCACCTCGGGCACTTCGCGTTCACCGGCCTGCTGCTCGACCTCCTGCTGCCGGTCGAAGGCTCCCGCGTCGTGACCGTCGCCAGCATCGCCCACCGCATCCGCGCCTCGATCCACTTCGACGACCTGCAGTGGGAGAACTCCTACGACCGCGTCGCCGCCTACGGCCAGGCCAAGCTCGCCAATCTCATGTTCAGCTACGAACTGCAGCGCCGCCTCGCGCCGCGGGGCACCACCGCCGCCGTCGCCGCGCACCCCGGGGTCGCGCGCACCGAGCTGATGCGCAACTCCCCCGCCATCGCCCGCGCGCTCTTCCCGGCCGTCGCGCCGCTGTTCACCCAGAGCTCGGAGCGGGGCGCGCTGCCGATCCTGCGCGCCGCGACCGACCCCGCCGCGCTCGGCGGCCAGTACTACGGCCCCGACGGCCTCGGCGGCTACCGCGGGCGCCCGCAGGTGGTCGCTTCGAGCCCGCAGTCCTACGACGTCGCGGTGCAGCGGCGCTTGTGGACGGTGTCGGAAGAGCTCACCGGGGTCAAGTTCCCGGTCGGCTGACGCGTGGCGTCCACACCGGACCGACTTCCCTGGGGGTGACAGGACCAGGCACCGGCGCCGCCCGCGACTTACCGTGAAGTGGTGACCGACGAACCGAACCTGCTGGGCGATCACCTCCGCGCCCGCCGGGAGCTGCTGACACCCGAGCAGGCCGGCGTCCCGGCCGGCGGCGTGCGGCGGGTGCCGGGGCTGCGCCGGGAAGAGGTCGCGCAGCTGGCCGGCATCAGCGCCGACTACTACCTGCGCCTGGAGCAGGGCCGCGACCGCAACCCGTCGCGGCAGGTCCTCGAAGCGATCGCCCGCGTGCTGCAGCTCGACGACGACACCACGGCGTACCTGATCGGCCTCACCGAGCACCGGCCCCGGAAACGGCGGCGGCGGCGCCGGAAGGAGACGGTCCCGCCCGGCACGCTCAAGTTCCTCGCGGCGGTCGGGCTGCCCGCGTTCGTCGAGGGCCGCTACCTCGACGTGCTGGCGGCCAACCCGCTCGCCGAGGCGATCTCGCCGCGGCTCGTCGCCGGCGCGAACCGGCTGCGGGACGTCTTCCTCGACCCGGCCGAGCAGGCCCTCTTCCCCGACTGGCACCTCGCCACCCAAGGGCTGGTGGCGGGGTTCCGCCAGGCGGTCGGGACCGAGACCGACGACCCGCGGTTCATCGAGCTCGTCGGCGAGCTTTCCCTGGCCAGCAAGCGGTTCCGCGAGCTGTGGGCCCGCCACGACGTGGCGAACCGGCGCGGCGCGACCGTGCGCTTCGCCCACCCGCAGGTCGGGGAACTGGTGCTGAACCGGGAAAAGCTGCTGCTGAGCGACGCACCCGGGCTCGTGCTCGCGGTCTACCACCCCGATCCCGGCACCGACGCCGCGGACAAGCTGGCTCTCCTCGGTTCCGCCGCGCTCGCGCCGGCCCCACCTCTCCGGAAGGACGTTCGACCATGAGCAAGCTCGCCCTCGTCACCGGCGCGACGTCGGGCATCGGCCGGGCGTTCGCCGAGCGCCTGGCCGCCGACGGCCACGACCTGGTGCTCGTCGGGCGGCGCCAGGAGCGGCTCGACGAGTTCGCCGCCGCCCACCCCGAGGTCGGGATCCGCACGGTGGCGGCCGACCTGTCCACCGACGACGGCATCGACGAAGTCGCGGAGATCGCCGCCGGCGAGCCGCTCGACCTGCTGGTCAACAACGCCGGCGTCGCGCACTACATGCCGCTGGCCGACCTGCCCGCGGCGAAGGCCCGCGAACTGGTCAAGGTCAAGGTCCTCGCACCGACGCTGCTCGCCCGCGCGGCGGTCGCCGGCATGGTCGAACGCGGTCGCGGCGCGATCGTCAACGTGGCCGGGATGATCGCCTTCAGCGGACCCGCCCCGCAGGGCCGGCTGCCGCGGCGGACCGTCTACGCCGGGACGCTCGCCCACCTGGTCACCATGTCCCAGGCGCTCAGCGCCGAACTGGCGGAGACCGGCGTCCGGGTGCAGGTCGTGTGCCCGGGGGTGGTCGCGACCGAGTTCCACTCGCGGCAAGGTCTGGACCTCAGCGCGGTCCCGCGGATGAGCGCGGCCGACGTCGTTTCGGCTTCGCTGCGCGGGCTGGAACTGGGCGAGATCGTGTGCGCGCCGGGCGTGGAAGACGCGAGGCTGCTGGAGTCGGTCTTCGGCGCGGAACTGGCCGCGTTCGGCGGGCAGAGCCCCGCCCTCGCCACCCGCTACCGGCCGGCCTGATCACCGGAAGCCTTCAGCAGCAACCGGTGCAGGGTGTCCTGCTCGCGCGGGGTCAGCCGGGCGAGCAGCTCGCCCGTCACCGCGGCCGAGACCTCCTCCGTCTTCGCCACCATCACGCGTCCGTCCTCCGTCAGCGTCAGCACGTGCCGCCGGCGGTCCTCGGTGTCGCGCTCGCGGATCACCCAGCCCGCCGCTTCCAGGCGGTCGAGCACCTTGACCAGGTCGCTGCGGTCGAGGCCGAGGCGGTCGGCGACGGACTGCTGGGACAGCGGGCCGTACTCGCCGACGCAGACCAGGACGTAGAAGTCGCGCAACGACGTGCCGATCGCCGCCAGCTCCTCGTCGATCCGCGCGACGCCGCCGCGGTGGAGGCGGCCCATCAGGTACGTGGGCCAGCGCAGCAGGGCACGGGGGCGATCGGACATGGCGCCGATCCTAGGCCAGGAAAGCGGGTTGGCACAATTGTAGGAAATCCCTACAGTAGGTGTCATGAACAAATCACCGGTCGCCCTCGTCACCGGCGCGAGCCGGGCACACGGCCTCGGCTTCGCCGTCGCCCGTGAGCTCGCCACCCGCGGCTACCACGCCGTCCTCGCCGGGCGGAACCTCGAACAGACCCGCGAACGGGCCGCCGAACTCGTCGCCGAAGGCCTCTCCGCCGAGGCCGTGCGGCTCGACATCACCGACCCGGCGGACGTCGCGGCGTGCGCCGAGCACCTGCGTGCCACGGCCGGCCGCCTCGACGCGCTGGTCAACAACGCCGCGAACATGCCCGACTTCACCGTGCTGTCCCTGCTCGACGCGGACATCGCCGCGGCCCGCGCCTCCTACGACGTCGTCGTCCTCGGCCCCTTGGCGCTCGTCCAGGCCTGCCTGCCGCTGCTCGAGGCCGCACCCGCCGCCCGGATCGTCAACGTCTCCAGCGGTGCCGCCGCGCAGATCGGCGCCGACGTCGAAACCGTCCGGGCGCCCGGGTACGCGCTGGCCAAGTACGCCCTAGAAGGCCTGACCACGGCCCTCGCCGCCGAGCTGCGCGGCGCCGGGATCCACGTCGAGGCGGTCGATCCCGGCTCGGTGGCCACCCACCCCGAACGCGGCGACGACGCCGATGACCGCACGCCCGCGGAAGCCGCGCTCGACATCGCCGCCGCGGCCACCGGTGAGTCCACAAAGGACTGATCCACCGGCACGCGGGCGAATCCCGCTACGGTGGTTCCATGGGGAGAGTCCACACCGATCTGCTGCGCCCGTTGCCGTCGCTCGTCCAAGCGCACCCGGCGGACAGCCCGGCGTTTTCCGACGGCACGCGCTCGCTCACCTACGGGGAGCTCGCGGATTCGAGCGCGCGGCTCGCCGGCGCGCTCGGCGTCGGCCGGGGCGAGAAGGTCCTGCTGCACATCGGCCGCCGGGTCGCATACGTCGAAGCCCTGCTGGGCGTGCTGCGCGCGGCCGCGATCGGGGTGCCGGTCAACGCCGGCGCCACCGACGCGGAACTGGCCGCCATCGCCGACGACTCCGGCGCCGTCCTGCTGCTGACCGAGGCCCGGCACCTCGACCGGGTCCGGGCGCTGGCCGCGGACCGGCCGCGGTTGCGCGTCCTCGCCGTGGAGGACACCCAGGCGTCCGGCGCACCCCGCGACGACCTCGGGCTCGACGAACCGGCCTGGCTGCTCTACACCTCCGGCACGTCCGGCCGGCCCAAAGGTGTGCTGACCACGCAGCGGGCCGTGCTCTGGTCGGCCGCCGCCTGCTACTCCCCCGTGCTGGGGCTGAGCCGGGCCGACACCGTGTTGTGGCCGCTGCCGGTCCACCACGCCTACGCGCTGTCGCTCGCGGTGGCCGGGACGATCGCCGCCGGCGCGCACACCCGGCTGGCCACCGGCGTCGACGCCGGGCTGCTGGCCGAACACCCGGGCTGCGTGCTCGGCGGGGTTCCCGCCACGTATACCGCCCTGCGCCACGAAATCCGCGGTCCGGTGGTGCCGCCGCGCCTGTCGCTCACCGCGGGCGCGGTCTGCGGGCCGGTCGCGCGGGCCGCCGTGCGCGACCTCTTCGGCACCCCGCTCGTGGACGGCTACGGCAGCACGGAAACGAGCGGGAAGATCGCCGTCGGGCAGCCCGGGGAAACCGGGCTGACCCCGCTGCCCGGCGTCGAAATCCGGGTGGACGCCGGCGAAGTCCTCGTCCGCGGGCCCGGGCTGATGCTCGGCTACCACGGCCGGCCCGCCCTCGGCGGCGGCTGGTACCGCACCGGGGACGCGGGCCGGTTCGCGGCCGGGAAGCTCTTCCTCGACGGGCGGGTCGACGACGTCATCGTCTGCGGCGGCCAGAACGTGCACCCGGCCGAAGTCGAGGCCGTGCTGGCGGAGTCGCCGTCGGTGCGGGACGTGCTCGTCGGCAAGCGGCCCGACGAACTCGTCGGCGAGGTCCCCATCGCGTTCGTGGTTCCCACCGGCGTGCTCGACGTCGGCGAACTGCGCCGGCTGTGCCGGGAAAAGCTGTCGCCGTACAAGATCCCCGTCGCCTTCCACGTGGTCGAGGAGATCCCACGCACGCCGTCGGGCAAGCCGTTGCGCCGGACGGTGGCCGCGCCGGTGCCGGACGACCTGGCCGGGCTGGTGCGGGCCGAACTCGCCGAGCTGGCCGGGCACGACGTCGGCGACGGCTGGCTCGACCGGCCCTTCGCCGAGCTCGGCCTGACGTCGCTGGCCGGGGTTCAGCTGCGGCACCGGCTGGCCGAATACGCGGGGACTGCCCTGCCCGTCTCGCTGATCTACGACTTCCCCACGCCGCGCCAGGTGATCGCGGAAATCGCCAGGGACACCCGGACCGCCGCGCCGGTGACCACGGGGGCGCCGGCGGACGAGCCGATCGCCGTCGTCGCGATGGCCTGCCGGTTCCCGGGCGGCGTGCGGACGCCGGACGACCTGTGGCGGCTCGTTTCCGAGGGCGCGGACGCGACCGGCGACTTCCCGGCCGACCGCGGCTGGGACACCGGCCGGCTGTACGACCCGGACCCCGACCGGCTCGGGACTTCGGTGACCAAGCGCGGCGGGTTCCTCTACGACGCCGGGGACTTCGACGCCGGGTTCTTCGGGATCTCCCCGAAGGAGGCGCTGGCCACCGACCCCCAGCAGCGGCTGCTGCTGGAGACCACGTGGGAGGCGTTCGAGCGCGCCGGTCTCGATCGCGCGGCCCTGCGGGGCAGCGACACCGGCGTCTACGTCGGGGTGATGAACGAGGACTACGCCAGCCGCTTCGACAGCCACGAACTCGAGGCTTGGCTCGGCATCGGGTCGTCGCACGCGGTCGCGTCGGGCCGGATCGCCTACACCTTCGGGCTGACCGGGCCGACGCTCACCGTCGACACGGCGTGCTCGTCGTCGCTCGTGGCTGTGCACCTGGCGGCGAAAGCCCTGCGCGGCGGCGAATGTTCCCTGGCCGTCGCCGGGGGCGCCACGGTGATGGCCACGCCGAGGACGTTCCTCGCCTTCAGCCGCCAGCGCGGGCTGTCCCCGGACGGGCGGTGCCGGCCCTACGCCGCCGACGCGGACGGCACCGCGTGGGCCGAGGGTGCCGGAGTGCTGGTGCTGGAACGGCTTTCGGACGCGCGGCGGCTCGGCCACCCCGTACTGGCGCTGCTGCGCGGGTCCGCGGTCAACTCCGACGGCGCCTCGAACGGGCTCACCGCGCCGAGCGGCCGGGCGCAGCGGGCGGTGGTCGCCGCGGCGCTGGCGGACGCCGGCCTGGCCCCGGCGGACGTCGACGCCGTGGAAGGCCACGGCACGGCCACGCCGCTGGGCGATCCGATCGAGGCGGAGGCGCTGATCGCCGCGTACGGCGGCGGCCGCGAGAAGCCGTTGTGGCTCGGCTCGGTGAAGTCCAACATCGGCCACACGCAGGCCGCGGCGGGCGTCGCCGGGATCGTCAAGGTGGTGCTCGCCCTGCGGCACGGGCAGCTGCCGCCCTCGCGCTACGCGGACAACCCGAGCCCACGCATCGACTGGTCGTCGGGCCAGGTGGCGTTGCTCGCCGAAGCCCAGCCGTGGCCGGCGGGCGGACGGCCGCGGCGGGCGGGGGTGTCGGCGTTCGGGATCGGCGGCACGAACGCCCACGTCCTGCTGGAAGAGGCCCCGCCGGAGAGCCCGGCGGCCCGGCCCGGTTTCCCGGCGGCGCCGTGGCTGCTCAGCGCCGACGACGAACCCGCCTTACGTGCAGTCGCGGCGGCCCTGGCCGACGCGCCGGACGGCATCGACGTCGCTTTCACGCTCGCCGCCCGGCCGGCTCTGCGGCACCGCGTGCTCGCCGTTGACCGCGAAACGCTGCGCGCGATCGCGGGCGGCGAACTCCGCGGCCGGACCGTCCGCGACGAACCGCGGCTGGCGTTCGTGTTCTCCGGGCAGGGTGCCCAGCGTCCCGGGATGGGCCGCGAGCTGGCCGGGACCTTCCCGGAGTTCGCCGCTGCCTTCGACGAGGTGTGCGACGAGCTGGGCACCTCGGGTCCCGATCTGCTCTCGGCCGACCTCGCGCACACCGAGCACGCCCAAGCCGCGTTGTTCGCCTTCCAGGTCGCGCAGTTCCGGCTGCTCGAGTCGTGGGGCCTGCGGCCGGACGTCGTGCTGGGGCACTCCGTCGGCGAGATCGCCGCCGCGCACGTCGCCGGTGTCCTGTCACTGCCGGACGCGGCCACGCTGGTTTCCGCGCGCGGGCGCCTGATGGCCGCGCTGCCGCCGGGCGGGGCGATGATCGCCGTCCCGGTGAGCGAAGCCGAGGCGGTGTCGGTGATCGACGGCGGGCCGGTCGCGATCGCGGCCGTCAACGCAGCACGGTCAGTGGTTCTCTCCGGCGAAGAGGCGGCCGTCACCGCCGTCGCCGAGCGCCTGGGCGGCGGCACGCGCCTGCGGGTCAGCCACGCTTTCCACTCCCCCGCGATGGACCCGATCCTCGCGGGGTTCCGGGCCGCGCTCGCCGGGATCCGGCACCGGCGCCCCGAAATCCCGTTCGTGTCCGCCGTGACCGGCGCGCGGTTCGACCCGGCGAGCGGGCCGGAGCACTGGGTGCGGCACGTCCGGCAGGCGGTGCGGTTCGCCGGCGCGGTCGCGGCCGCCGCCCCGGGCGCCGCGCTCGAAATCGGCCCGGCCGCGGTGCTCAGCCGGGTCGTCGACGCCGCCGTCACCACCACCCTCGACGGCGCGGGCGTGCTCACCGCGCTCGGCGAGCTGCACACCGCGGGCGTCCCGGTCGACTGGCGGAAGGTGTTCCGCGGCAGCGGCGCCCGGATCGTCCCGCTGCCGACGTACCCCTTCCGCCGGACGCGCTACTGGCTCGACCCGGCGGTGCCGGCCGGGCCGGGGCACGCCCTGCTCGGCCCGCCCCTGGAAGCCCCGGATTCGCCCCGGATCGTGCACGGCGGCGCGCTCAGCCCGCGGGCGCAGGGCTGGCTGGCCGACCACGTCATCGGCGGCGTACCGGTGGTCCCGGGCGCGGTGTTCGTCGAGCTCGCGCTGCACGCGGGCACGGCCGCCGTCGACGAACTCGTCCTCGAAGCGCCGCTGCCGCTGGAAGACCACGACCTGCAGGTCGTCGTCGACGGGCCGCGCTTCGACGCCTACGCCCGCCCGCACGCGGATCAGCCGTGGCGACGGCACGCCACCGGACGGCTCCGGCCGCCCGGCCCGCGGCCCGAGCCGTGGAAAACCGAGTGGCCACCGGCGGAAGCGAGCGAGATCGACGTCGCCGCGGCCTACGAGCAGCACACCTACGGGCCCGCTTTCCGCGCGGTGACCCGGTTGTGGCGGGCCGGCGACGACGTGTACGCCGAGATCGAGCTCCCGCCGGGCGTGGGCGGCTCCTTCGAAGTGCACCCGGTGCTGCTCGACGCCGCGGTGCACGCGGCGGCGCTCGCGGCCCCGGACACCGAACCGCGGATGCCGTTCCTGTGGAGCGGCGTCGAGCTGTTCGGGCCGCGGATCCGGCAGGCGCGGGTGCACGTCACCGCCGAGGGACCCGGCACGGTCGGCGTCACGGTGTTCGGCACGGACGGCGTCCCGCTCGCGCGCGTGGAGTCGATGGTCACCAAGCCGGCGAGCCCGGCCGACACGATGCTGTACCGCCCGCGCTGGGTGCCGGTGGCGCCGGTTCCGGCGAGCGAGCCGGTGACCGTCGTCGAAGCGCCGTCCGGTGCCGTCCGCCCGGCGACCGCCGGCGCGTTGCGGCTCCTGCAGCAGCGGCTGGCCGGGCCCGGCCGGCTGGCCCTCGTGACGCGCAACGCGACCGGGCCCGAACCCGACCTTGCCGCCGCGGCGGTCTGGGGCCTCGGCTGCTCGGCGGCCGCGGAGTACCCGGGGCGGCTGACGATGGTCGACCTCGACCCCGGCGCGTCCGCCGACGTGCCGGGCCTGGCCGGCGACGGCACGGAACCGCAGATCGCCGTCCACGGCGGGGTGCCCCACGTGTTCCGCGTCGCGCGGGCCACGCCGTCGGCCGCGCGGCCGCTCGACCCCGCGGGCACGGTGCTGATCACCGGCGGCACGGGGGCGCTCGGCGCACTGGTCGCCCGCCACCTCGTCCGCGCCCACGGCGTCCGGCACCTCGTGCTGGTGAGCCGTCGTGGCCCGGCGGCTCCCGGCGCGGCCGAACTGGCCGAGCTGGGCTCCGGCGTCCGGATCGTCGCCGCCGACGCCGCCGACCCGGCCGGGATGCGGCGCCTGGTCGAGGCGTGCGACCCGCCGCTGACCGCAGTCGTGCACTCCGCCGCGGTCGTCGACGACGGCGTTCTGTCCGCCCAGACGCCGGAGCGGCTCGACGCGGTGCTGGGCCCGAAAGCGGACGCGGCGCTGGTCCTCGACGAGGTCACGCGCGACCTGCCGCTCACGGCGTTCGTCCTGTTCTCCTCGATCGCCGGGACCTTCGGCAAGGCGGGCCAGGCCAACTACGCGGCCGCGAACCGGTTCCTGGACGCGCTCGCGTCCCGCCGGCGCGCGGCGGGCCGCCCGGCGGTGTCGCTGGCGTGGGGCCTGTGGGAGGTCGGCACCGGGCTCGGCGACCGGATCTCCGCGACCGCCCACCGCCGGATCACCGCGTCCGGCGTCACGGGGATCACCGCGGAGCAAGGATTGGCGCTGTTCGACGCGGCCCTCGCCTCGCCCGAGCCGGTCCTGATCCCGGCGCGCTTCACCCAGCCGCCGATGACCGTGAACCCGCGCCCGGCCACCGGTTCCCGCCCCTGGCCCCGGCAGCCCGCCGGGCCCGAGCTCCGCGACCTCCTGCGCACGGAGGTGGCCGCGGTGCTCGGCCACCCGGACCCGCACGCGATCGCGGACGACCGGCCGTTCACCGAGCTGGGCTTCGATTCCCTGACCACGCTGGAGATCCGCACCCGCGTCACGGCCCGCGCGGGCATCGAGCTCCCGGCGGCGGCGCTGTTCGACCACCCGACGGTGGCCGCCCTCGCCGAGCACCTGGAGGCGAGGCTCAGGCCGCGACGCTGATCCCCGTGTAGGAGAAGTGCCCCCGCAGCCCGCTACCGGGTCCCGCTGATGTAGCGGACACCGCCCATGCGCAGGTCGTCGTCCGCGAGCGGCAGCCCGCAGGCGGCGAACAGCTCCCGGACGCTGGTGCCGTGTATTTCCCAGCCGAGGCCGGTCAGGTAGGGAGCGGCTTCGTTGCGCTCACCGAAGTAGCGCAGCCGCGCGTGGTCGAGGTCGAAGCCGTGCGCGCGCCAGCGTTCGGAAATGCGGTCGAGGCTCTTCTTGGTGGTTTCGTCGTCGCCCGGCCGCGGGTTCGGCCTGCTCTCGGTGGCGACCCGGCTTCCGTCCGCGCTGAGTTCGGTGACGGTGTCGAGCAGGCGATCCTGTGCTTCCGGCGGGAGGTAGCCGAGGAGTCCTTCGGCGCTCCACGCCGTAGGTTGCCCCGGGTCGAACCCGGTTTCCCGCAGCGCGGCGGCCCAGTCGTCCCGCAGATCCACCGCGGCCGCCCGGCGCTCGGCTGTGGGGACGTACGCCGCCAAGGTACGCGTTTTGAACTCGGCGACCTGCGGCTGGTCGACCTCGTACACCACGGTCCCGGACGGCCAGGGCAGCCGGTAGGCGCGGGAATCCAGTCCCGAAGCGAGGATCACGATCTGCCTGATGCCGGCGTTCGCGGCGTTGCGGAAGAAGTCGTCGTAGAACTTGGTCCGCACCTTGGCTCCGTCGATGGCGCTTTGGCCGACGAGGTCGCCGGGTGCCATTTCGCCGGTCGCCAGCCGGGTGAGGAGACCGACGCCGACCGCCTTGACGAGCGGCTCGGCGAAGGGGTCGTCGACGGGCCCTTCACGGCTCGCGATCGCCCTCGCGACGGCGGCCAGGGTGGCGGTCGCGCCGACGCTGGAGGTGGGGTCCCAGGTGTCGCCGTCGTGCCTGGTGGATGTCATTGGTCCTGCCCCGCTTTCCGGAGGTCTTCCGCGGTCGGACGTTAACGGGTCCTCGAGTTGGATCACCTAAAGTGAGAGGGATGATCGCCCGCTTGCCTCGCACCGACGTCCGGGACAACCGCGCCCGCATCCTTTCCGCGGCCCGGACGGCGTTCGGTGCGGACGGTCTTGACGTCCCGGTCCGCGAGATCGCCCGCCGCGCGGAGGTCGGGCCGGCGACGGTGTACCGGCACTTTCCGACCAAGGCCGCACTGGTCACCGAGGCGTTCGCCGTTCAGGCGCGCGCTTGGCATTCCATCTTGGGCGAGGGCCTTGCGGACCCTGACCCTTGGCGCGGCTTTTGTTCCGTGGTCGAGAAGCTGTGCTCGCTTCAGGTGCGAGACCACGGGTTCATCGCGGCGGTCAAGTCGGCCTACCCGCAGGCGCTGGACTTCGCGGCCATGCGAAGTTCGTCGTTGGCCGCGGCGGCCGAGCTGATCCGCCGCGCCAAGGCCACGGGCCACCTGCGCCCCGACGTCGGAGTGACCGACCTGACCCTGATGATCATGGCCGGCAGCGGCATCGAGGCGGATTCCCCGGCGGCACAGGCCGCGGCGGCCCAGCGCTTCGCGGCGCACGTGATCCAGGCATTCCAGGCGCCCGCCAACGTCCGGAGCACAGGATCGGGGGAAATGACCGCCTGCAGGTAGCACCCCTCACCCGCATTCTCGCATCGCCCTGAACGCTTGCTTTTGCCGTGGCTGAATCACGCGGTGGATCGCTCGCCGTCGATGATTCACCGGACGGTGCGGCGGGACGCCGAACCCTGTGGCCCCCAGCGATCACCACTCGCCGCGACTGGTAACACTTCGCCCGCTTCGGCCGTTTCGTAGGCGTGGGTGGAGTTCCGGTGCTGGCCCGCATCTTGCAGGAACAGGGCCGATACCCGGAGCTTCGGAAAGGGGCGGCCATGACGGCATCTCCCGCGGCGGTGCTCGACCACCGCACTCCGCCCGACGGCAAGAACGGCAAGCACGGCGGGCGGCTGGTCGTAGCCCGGCTGCCGCAGCTGGCGCACCACCGTGGCACCGGACCCGATCTGGTGCTGCGGTGGGGACCGGTGCCGCGCGACGGCGCCGTCGACGTGGTCGTGCATCTGCACGGCTTTTCCGCGCGTGGGGCGCGGATGACGCTGCCGGACGACAAGGAACCTCGTAGCGGGCTCGATCTGACGGATCCCGCGAACCCTTCGGTGCGGGGCAGGCGCACGCCCACCCTGCTCGTCCTGCCGCGCGGGCACTTCCGCGGCGGGCGGGCCTACGGCTTCCCCGCCCTCACCGCGCCGGGTGCTCTGGCACGCCTGGTCAGCGACGCGCTGCGCCGGTTTTCCGCCGCCACCGGCGTGCACGCCACGCGCGGGAAGCTCATCCTCACCGCGCACTCCGGTGGCGGAGCGGCCCTGATGGCCATCCTCCGGCACGCCGACCCGGACGAGGTGCACGCGTTCGACGCCCTGTACACCGATCCGGCGCCGCTCATCGCCTGGGCGCGCAAGCGGCAGGCCGCCGGGACGGGGGCGCTGCGGGTCCTGTTCCGGCCGGGTGAGCCGACCGCGGCGAACAGCCTGAAGGTCGCCGCCGCGCTCAGGTCCGGTAGCCGGGCCTTCCGGGTGGAGCGGACGCGCGTCGCGCACGACGACATCCCCCGGACCTTCGGGTGGCGGCTGCTCGCCGATCCCGGTGCGGACCTGGCTGGTCACGGCGAGCCGGAGCACGAGACGGCGTCGGGTGGGCCGCCGCTGTGCGAGGCGATCGCCAAGGTGGCGCGTGAGCAGTTCCGGCGCTGGCGGCCGGGCGGCGGGGCCGCGCTGACGGAGACGTCGCCGGCGGCCTCGGCGATCCTGCGCGAGTACTACCGCGACGGGGTCGGCGCCACGGTGACCGACGCGCAGCTGCGCAGCAGCTCCTACCAGGCCGGGCACCCGTGGAGCGCGGTGTTCGTCTCGTACGTGCTGCGCAAGGCGGGCGCCGGCGCCGCGTTCCGCTCTTCGGCGGCGCACCAGACCTACATCCGGGCGGCGCGGGCCAACCGGCTGCGCCGGGACACCGCGAACCCGTTCTGGGCGTTCCGGGCGACCGAGGTCGCGCCGCGGGTCGGCGACCTCGTGTGCGCCGCGCGGCAGGACAGCGGCGCCACCTACGACAACATCGGGGACGAGCGGTACCGGGCCACGCACTGCGACGTCGTGACCGACGTGCGGCCGGGCCGGATCCGCGTGGTCGGCGGCAACGTCGGCCAGACGGTCGGCGAGAAGTCGCTGACCACCCGCCTGGACGGCAAGCTCGAGCTCACCGGCGCGCAGAGCCGGTTCTTCGCGGTCATCACCTGCCGCCGCGGCGCCGGCGCGACCGCGGCACCCCCGCCGCCGGCCGCGGTCCCGGCCGGCCAGGACGCCCGGATCCGGCGGGTCATGGACCTGCTCGTGCACACCTACCGCTACCCCGTCAACGGCGCGGCCGGCGTGGTGGGCAACCTGATCGCCGAGTCGGGCGTGCAGCCGAACCGGATCGAGGGCAGCCGGGAGGACACCCCCATGCGGTCCGCCGACTTCGGCGGCCGGGTCCGGGACTTCACGCCGGACGAAGTGCGGGACCGGAGCACGACCGCGCGCACCGGGCCGCGCCTGCCCGGCATCGGCCTCGCGCAGTGGACCAGCGCGAACCGCCGGATCGGGCTGTTCCGGCACAGCTTCCGCGGCCGGGTACCGGGCTCGGCCATTCTGTCCGATTTGGACGCTCAGGTGGACTACCTCGTCACCGAGCTGCGCCGGGACCACGCCGCCGTCGACGCGGTGCTGCGCTCCCCCGGGGTGACCGCCGACCAGGCGGCCGACGTGGTGGTGCTGCGGTTCGAACGACCGGCCGCGGTGCTGAACCGGCCGGTGGGCGACCCGGGCGTCCAGGAGGTGCTCGCCCGACGCCGGGCGCACGCCGCGCGGGCGCTCGCGATCCACCGGTCACGATGAAGGGACGTGCTGTGCAGGATTTCTGGTTCGAAATAATCGCCGTGGACAAAAAGGCCTACAGCTGGGTGTGCTACTCGGGCCGCCGCGGCAAGCAGCGGGAACTGGCCAAGTCGAGCCGCTTCTACAAGTCCGGGAAGAAGGCCCGGCGCGCGATCAGGAGGCTGCGGGGCGCCGGGATCGGCCGCCCGTTCAGCCTCCCGCGGACCAAGTTCGAGATCATCCCGGGCGTGGCCCCGCTGATCGTCCGGGGGACCTCGTCGCGCACCCGGCCCGCCGCGTCGAGGAGCACGGCCGGCACCTCGATGGGACCGGCCACCGGAGCGCCGGCAGCCGACACCTCGCAGCCGGCGGCACCCACCCAGCCACCACCCCCCACGGAAACACCCCGGGCCGGGGAGCCGCAGCCGCGGTCGGCGGCCTCGGCCGACGCTCCGGAACGACCCGGAGCAGCACCGCCGAAGGGGAACCGACGGGCCACCCGCACGCGGAGTGCGAAGAAGACCGCGAAGTGACCCGCGTACGGCCCCGGCGTTGACCACCGCGGCCGGCCCGGCGGTGACCGCGGCGATCGACGCCTGGCTCGACGTCGCCGGGACGCCCGGCGGCGTGGTCGAGTCGCTTATCCGGGCCCTCGGGGCGCTGGACGTCTCGCTGCGCCCGCACGACGGCGGACCCCGCAACGGCGTGCTCGCCTTCGACACCCCCGCTCCGGCCGTGGCCGACCGGCTCCGCACCGTCTCGCGGGACCGGCCCGGCCGGGTGCTCGCGGTGTCGACGTCCGGGCGGGCGCTCGGCGCGGACAGCTGGGCGCTGCTGCGCGCCGGCGCTTCGGACGCCTGCACCTGGCGCGACGGCGACGCCACCGCGACCCGGCACGTCGCCGAACGGCTGCGCCGGTGGCAGGCCATCGACGAGCTGCTCGCGTGCTGCCACGTCCGGGACTTCCTGGTCGGCGACAGCCCGGCCTGGCAGGCGACCCTGCGCGACGCCGTCGAGGTCGCCCGGTTCACCGGCGCCTCGGTGCTGATCACCGGCGAGAGCGGCACCGGGAAGGAGCGGGTCGCGCAGCTCATCCACGAGCTGGATCCGCGGCCGGGCAAGAAGAAACTCGTCGTGCTGGACTGCAGCACCGTCGTCCCGTCGTTGTCCGGCAGCGAGTTCTTCGGCCACGAGAAGGGCGCGTTCACCGGTGCCGCGGCGGCGCGGGCGGGCGCGTTCGAACTGGCCGACGGCGGCACCCTGTTCCTCGACGAGGTGGGCGAGCTGCCGGCACCGCTGCAGGCCGAGCTGCTGCGGGTGATCCAGGAGGGCACGTTCAAGCGCGTCGGCAGCAACCTGTGGCGCAAGAGCTCGTTCCGGCTCGTCTGCGCCACCAACCGCGACCTCACCTCGGCCCGCGAAGCCGGGGCGTTCCGCGACGACTTCTACTACCGGATCGCGGAGTGCCCGCTGCACCTGCCCAGCCTGCGCGACCGGACCGAGGACATCATCCCGCTGTTCCGGCACTTCTTCCGCCAGGCCCGCCCGGACGCCGGCCCGCCCGAGCTGGAGGACGCCGTCCGCGAGCTGCTCGTCCGCCGGTCGTACCCGGGCAACGTCCGGGACCTGCGCAGCCTCGTGCTGCGCATCGTGCACCGCCACCTCGGCAACGGCGTCGTCACCGTGGGAGACGTGCCGGACCACGAATGGCCGGACCCGGACACCCCTGCCCCGGCCGGCTGCCCGGGCTGCGGCGCGCCGCGCGGGTGAGGCGGAGGAAGTTCCCGCCCAGCACCAGGGATTCCGCCGCCGGCGGCAGCCCCAGCAGCCGGACCTTCACCAGCTCCAGCCCGGGGTGCAGCCACGGCCCGTCCGACCCGAACAGCACCTTCTCCGGGCCGGCCAGCCCGATCGCGCGCTCCAGCAGGTCGAACCGACGCACCCCGGACGTGTCCGTGTACACGTTGGGGTGTTCGGCGAGCACGCCGGTGAACGCGAGCTGCGCGCTCCAGTCGTCGGCGAAGCTGCCCAGGTGCGGCACGATGAAGTCGACGCCGGGGAACTCGGCCGCGAGCAGCTCGGCCGCGGCGGTCTCGCCGACGACGTCGTACAGCACGGGCAGCCGGAACTCCGCCGCGACCTCGCAGATCTCCCGGCTGATCCGGGCGTCGTGGCGGTGCACCTTGATGCCGCAGAAGCCGAGCCCGGTCACGGCGCGCCGCACCAGCGAGCGGACGCGGCCGCGGTCGCGGTCGGCGTGCACGAACGCGAAGCCGTAGAACCGGCCGGGCCGGCCGGCGACGATCCGGCCGACGGCCTCGTTGGCGGTGGCGTAGTCGGAGTGGAACGCGGCGAACAGCGCCGAGGCGCCGATCCCCGCCTCGTCGCACCGCCGCAGGTAGCGGGCCAGCGGCGCCGAGGTGTCCCACGGCCCGCTGAACCCGTCGCCGGGACCGGCGTGGCAGTGCGCGTCGATGACCCGCATCAGGACCGGTAGGCGCCGTGGCGCACCGGTGTCGGCGCGGCGTCGCGCCGCGTCAGGTCCACGCCGCTGACCGCGCGGTAGGCGTAGATGTAGCCCTTCACCTCGGCGCGGAAGTACCGGGCCCACTGCGCCGCGTTCTCCGGGTTGATCACCACGCTCCACGCGGCGAACCGGATGCTGAGCAGCAGCTGCTCGCCGAACACCGCCAGGTCGCGGAAGTGCTGCACCGACACGTCCGTCCAGTGCTGCAACCGGTTCATCGCCTCGACCCGGTCCATCCACGGCTCCTGGTAGGCCACCATGGTCCGGGTCGCCAGGAAGTCCTTGAGCTCCGGGCGGGCCAGGATCCATTCGGCCATCAGCATTTCGTGCCTCGCGGTCCACGGCAGGTCGCCGTACTGGTTGTGCGCGCCCTGGGTGAGCAGCAGGTGCGTCTCCTTCAACGCGTTCAGCATCCCGAACCCGTCGGCGATGACGGTGGTGTCGTCGTCGCACCGGTAGAACACCTCGCACAACGACAGGAGGTTGTGGAACGCGTCGAGGAACCGCGACCGGCTGTCCACGCCCCGCACGGGCGGGCTCTGCCGGGTGGAGAGCTCCAGCCCGTAGGCGTGGTCGTACTCGTAGGCGCGGCGGGACATCGTGAGCCGGTGCTGCTCGTCCTGGATCCAGCCCCACACGAGGTTGTTGAGCGGCCGCAGCGGATCGATGTCCATCCCGGCCAGCGGATCACGCCGCGGCGAGCCGGCCGCCCGGTTCTGAAACCGCCAGCTGATCGCCCGCAACGCCTGCAGCGGACCGGCCTCGTCCGTCCAGAACGACCAGATCAGCTCCAGGAAGCACGGGTGCACGAGCTTGTCGGCCAGGATCCCGAAGCACGCCTCCGCGTCCTCGTCGTCGTTCGCCTTCCCCGTCACCGCCACGTCCCGCAGCTGGAGCCGGATCAGCCCGAGGTAGGGCAGGACGTCCAGGGTGCCCCCGCCGTTGCCGCGGTCGACCTGGACGAGGTAGTCGCGGAACTCCCGCTCGATGTCGTTCTTGCTGACCGTCCGGTTGAGCCGGCGGGACTCCTCGGCGACGTCGACCCCGTCGAACACCCGGCGCCGGTCGACCCCGCAGTTGACCATCAGGAAGACCTCGGCCGCGGCCTTGAGCAGGCGGTAGCGGTTGACGTTCGGGAACGGCAGCGCGGTCCGGCGGTCGACCTTGGCCAGCGCGCGCCGGTCGGACCGGTCGAGCCTGCCCGGCGTCTCACCGCACATCACCTGGTCGACGAACCGGCTGAAGTTCTCGAAGCCGATCGCGGTGGTGCTGTTGCGGATCGCCACCCACAGGGACTGGTCTTCGGTGGGCGGCACCTGCGCGCGCTTGAGGGTGACGGCCACGTCGTCGCCGGCGGCGAACGGGCGCTGCAGCACCTCGATCGGCTCGGCCACGGCGGTCAGTTCGCCCGCCTTGCCGTGGTCGTCGTCGATCGCGACCAGCCGCAGGCCGACGGTCCAGGAGCCGACGGCCAGCGGCGTGGTGTCGAGCGTGGCCCGCAGCAGCAGGTGCTCGCCCTCGCGGAGGGTCACCCGGTCACCGGTGACGCTGGTCGCGCCGAGCAGGGCGATCCGGGTGTCCTCCGTGGTCAGCAGCACCGGGCCGGTCACGGTCCAGGCGACCTCGTAGGTTCCGCTGCCGGTGGGCAGGACCGTTTCGAGCAGCACGATGCCGCCCGCGGTGGTGCGGCTCGGCTGCGCCTTGAGGTCGAGATCGGGGGTGGCGACCCGGGCATCGCGTTCGTCATCGATGGTCACGGTGATCCTCCAAGAGCGTTGCGCTGACTGACTGGGGTGCCGGGAGCACGGGCTGCCCGGCGAACAGGCGGCTGGTGGCGCGGGCTGTCTCGAGCGTGCTGGTGACGGCCCACGTGCCGATGAGGCGGCGCAGCGTCGCGCTCTCCCGTTCCGGGGAAAGCAGCCCGTCCGCCCGTGCCTGACCGAGCACGGCGAAGGCGAGCATCGGCGGCGCGCCTGCCATCCGGTCCGGGTCCGCCTGCCAGGACCAGAAGCGCCGCAGCAGGGCCGGGCGCGTCCGGTCCGGACCGGCGAGGACGTCGCCGAGCGACCGGCCCCGCAGCCGCGGCGGGCGGTGCCCGGTGACGAACCGGACCAATTCCGGGACGTCCGCCCGCAGCCCGGCGAGCGTGTCCGCGAGCTCGGGTCGCAGGCCGGCGAGCGGGTACATCGACTGCCAGGTCGCGGCCAGCCGGCGCCACTGCGGATCCGGGTACAAGCGGTTGCCGACGGCGCAGCTGAGCAGCACCCGCACCCACGGGACCGGGTGCGGGTCGTCGTCGGGCGGCTTGAACACGAAGCCCCGGGGCAGGCTGACCAGGCCGACCAGGCCGAGCGTCGAGCCGATCCCGACCTTCCCGACCGCCCAGACGTCGGCGACGATCTCGCTGAGCCACGTCCGCCACAGCTCCCGCACGGCGTCGCCGGCCCGCCAGGGGGTCGCGTCGAGCCGGGCCCGCAGCGACTCGACGAGCCCGAGCAGCGCCGCGCCCTGGTGGCCGGCCTCGTGGCCCAGGGTGGACGCCACGCCGAACCCGATCCGCTCACGCGGGATGCGCAGGAGCGCGACCGGGTTGTCGCCCCCGCCCGGGAGCCGGGTGCGGGCGCGGCGGATCGAGCCGCCGATCCCGCGGTGGAACGAGCAGACGACGGGCGGCCCCTCGATGGGTGTGCCGGGCAGCCGCAGCGCGTCCGCGGCGGCCAGGTCGAGCCCGGAGAGCAGGACGCCGTTGTCGTGCTCGCTGCGCTGGGTGATCACCTCCGAGAACAGGTCGAACTGGGTCAGCGCGTTCTGGAAGGCCAGGCGCAGCACCCAGAACCGGCGCTGCTGCTCGGCCGCGGGGACGGCCGGGCCGTCGGCGCGCAGCCACCGCAGGAACTCTTCCGCCCGGCGGCGGACCACACGCCTGCCCGCGATCAGGTACTCCTCGATCCCCGACAGCGCGGCGGGCGACAGCGCCGCCGCCGCGACGCAGGTTTCCTGGAGCACGAACGGTTCGACCGCCGCGAGCCGGGTCAGCAGCGCGCGGGTCTCCTGTTCGAGCAGCCAGGTGGCGGACACGGGAGCGGCCATGGTCGGCTACTGCCCGCCGTCGCGGGACCGGGCCCGCCCGCCGTGCCCGTTGGCGCTGTAGGCGTACTCGCCCTGCGACGCGGGCGCGCTGTCGCCGGCCGGGGGCACCGGGTCGGCGGCGGGGGTGGGATCGGGGGCGTCGATCGGCACGGCGACCCACCGGAAGCCGGGCCGCGGCGGTGCGGGCGGCTGCGCCGGCTCCGGGGCGGGCTCGGGTTCCGGGCCGGTCGGGTACGGGTACGGGTACCCGTACCCGCGGTGGCCGTAGTGGGGGCGGTAACCGAAGCCGCGGTAGCCGGGGTGACGGCGGTACGGGCTGCCGTAGCGGCGGTTGAAGCTGCGGTAGCGGCGGCCGTGATACCGCCGGGCCATCGGGGAGATCCGCCGGAGCGCGCGGCGGTACAGCGACGGCGCGAACCGGCGCGAAGCCCGGACGACACCGAACTCGCCGACCAGCCGCGGCGAGCCGCCGTCGGGGGCGGACGCCACGTCCTGCGCCGCCGCCGAGGCCAGCCGGACGATCCGGCGGGCTGTCTCGAACTCCTCCTGCTCCTGCGTCATCGCGGCCTCGCCCTCGAACAGCGAGCCGGCCGCGGTGCCCAGCGCCGAGCCGACCTGGGTGCCGAGCCCGGGCGCGATCGCGGTGCCGATGGCCCCGCCGAGCGCGGGCAGCGCCGACTTCGCCAGCGGCTTGATCGCGGCGATCAGCGCGCGGCCCTGCGGGGAGTTCGCCGCGCCGCGCACGCCCTGCACGACCTTGCCGACCGCGTTGACGAGCCCGCCGAGGAAGTGGTCAAGCTCCTGCTCGCTGCCGACCTCCATCAGGTGCCCGGCGAACTCGGCTTCCTGGGCCGGCGACAGCGCCAGCTCGTCGTGCTCGGCTTCCTGGCCGAGGACGCGCTTGAGGATCTTGCCGAGGAACTCGTCCTCCGCCTCCCCTTCGCCTTCTCCCTCGGCTTCGCCGTAGCCCGACTCGTACTCGCCTTCGGCTTCGCCTTCCTTCATCAGGCCGCCCAGGAGGCCGCCGAGCACCTTGCCCGCGAGCGGGATGAGCGGCAGGAACCGCTCCTCCTCGGATTCCTCGGCCTCTTCGGACTCCTGGTACTCACCGGGGCCTTGGCCGTATTCGCCGGGGCCTTGCCCGTATTCGCCGTAGCCCGCCTGCTCGTACTCGCCGTAGCCCTGCTCGGCCTCGTACGGCGCCTCGCCCTGGCCGGCGTACTCGTCGTCGTCGGCCCAGCGGCCGCGCCGGCGCCGCCGGCCGTATTCGGCCTCTCCGTACTCGGCCGTCGAAGATCCTGTTTCGAACATGCGGGATTCCTTTCCTGGTCGTGGCGCGAGCCCGGGCACGAACTCGCGCGCCGCCGCTTCGACCGCCGCCGCGACGCCGTCCGGCGCGCGCCCCGCCCGGCCGGCCGCCGCCTCGGCGAAGCGAACGAACCGGCGGGCGAGCTCGTGGTCGCGGTCTTCGGCGCTCATCCCTTCGAGCGCCAGGCCGTATGCGTGGGGTGCGGGCGGGCCACCGGCACCGACCAGTGCGGTCAGCGTCGGCACGGTCCGCAGAGCGGTTTTCGTGAGGACGTCGGTGAGCGCGCGGCCCGCGTCGCGGGAGAGCCGCCCGCCGCTCGCACCGGTGACGAGTTCGCCGACGAACGCCGTGAGCCCGGACCGGTCGGTCACGTCGAGCAGCCGGGCCGCTCGTTCGAGGTCCTGTTCACCGGCTTCCCACTGGGTTCTGCGCACGTCCCCGACGTTGCAAGAACCGGGCCAGCCCGAGCCGTCAGCGCAGGGCGGCCGAGGCGAACCCGAGCCGTGCGCGGTGCTTGGCGACGGTCCGGCGCGCGATCGGGTAGCCGGCCGCGCACAGCAGGTCGGCGAGGCGCTGGTCCGACACCGGGCCGTCGGCCGCGGCCAGCAGCCGGCGCAGTTCCTCGTCGACGCCGCCGCCGACCCCGAAGAACCTCGCCAGCGGCACGATCGTCCGGTCCGGCAGCAGCACGAACTTGTCGGCGACCGCGCGGCTCACCGTGGACTCGTGCAAGCCGAGCTCGGCGGCGGCCTCGGCGCGGGTCAGCGGCCGCAGCGCGGCCGGCCCGTCGCGCAGGAAGTCCTTCTGCCGCTCGACGGCGAGCTCGACGACCCGCCGCAGCGTCTCCCAGCGGTCGCGCAGCAAGGCCAGGAACGACCGGGCCTGCGGCAGCTGTCCGCGGTCGCGCCGGATCCGCAGGCGGTTCATCGCCGGCTCCACCAGGGTCACGGCGAACTCACCGGAGATTTCCCCGTGCGGCCGGACGAGCACGTCGGGCACCACGTAACCGGTGCGCGGCGCGGCGTTGCCGTCGAACGCCGGGTACGGGCGCAGTCGCGACTTGACGAACTCCAGCACCCGCCGGACCTCGTCGCGGGACACCGACAACGCCGTCGCGATCGCCGCGAAGTGGCCCTTCGCCAGCGCGGGGAGGTGACCGGCGACGACCGCGCGCGCGAGGCGCACCGTCGCGTCGTCCGGGTCGCAGTCCAGCGCGTCCAGCTGGCTCAGCAGGCACTCGGTGACCCCACCGGCGCCGACGCCGGGTGGCCCGACCCGCCGGATCACCGCGGCCACCCGGGCCACCACGGCCTCCGGCGCACCGAGCTCGGCCGCCACCTGCGCGCACGTCCGGTCGAGGAACCCGTGCTCGTCCAGGCTGCCGACCAGGTATTCGGCCACGGCCACCTCGGCGGCGCTGACCTCCGCCCGGACCGCCCGCAGCAGGGCGTGGGTGTCGGGTTCGGTGTCGGCGGTCTCGGGCCGGGTGGCGACCGGGCCGGGTCCGGGTCCGTGGCCGCTCGCCGGCGGCGCGCACACCGGGCACCGCGTGCGCCAGCGGCCCGCGCAGACCGGGCATTCGCTCTCCAGCCGTTCGAGCGCGGTGTTGCCCACCAGCTCGTCTTCGATCGCCGCCTGCATCGCGTCGTACGGCAGCATCAGCATCTCGCCGAACACCACGAGCGCCGGCGACACCTCCAGCCCCAACCGGGGCTCCATGCCGAGTTCGAGTGAGAACACCACCGCTACCTCCCCCACCGGGCAAATCGGGCGTCGTGCCTCCTCAGCAAGAATCGGGCCAGACCGGCGTTCCGTGTCCTCGATTGAAATTTTCGCCGCGCCGGTGTCGAACGGCGGCCGGCCCGTTCGGGTCCGGGTGAGAGCCTCCGAGAAAGGACCCGCCATGCCGGACCACGAGAACGTGCACGCGACCCTGACCTTCCCCGTGCCCGCCGAGCGGGTGTTCGCCGTGCTGGCGGACCCGACGGCGCACGCCGCCATCGATGGGACCGGCTGGGTGCGGGAATCCGTCGATCCGGCGCCGCTGAGCGCGGTCGGGCAGCTGTTCCGGATGGACATGTTCCACGGCAGCCGGCCGGTCGGGGAGTACCAGGTGGTCAACCGCGTCGAGGTGTTCGAGGCGCCGCGGGCCATCGGGTGGGTGACCGGGCACCGGAAGGGGGACGGCGAGCTCGAGTTCGGCGGGTGGGTCTGGCGGTACGACCTGGCGCCGCTCGGTGCGGAGGCCGCCGAGGTCACGCTCTCCTACGACTGGTCGGCCGTGCCCCAGCACATCCGCGACCGGGGCATCCGGTTCCCGCCGTTCGGTCCCGGGCACCTCGAGAACTCGCTGCGCCACCTCGCCGGGCTCGCCGTGGCCGCTGCTCAGCGCAGCTGACGCCAAGCCTCGCGGCGACGGCGTTGCGCGTCCGGGTCGGCGACCGGTGCCGCCGACAGGAGGCGTTGCGTGTACGCGTGCGCCGGGGCGGTCAGGACCTCCTTGGCCGGGCCCTGCTCGACGACGTGGCCGCGGTGCATCACCGCGACGCGGTCGGCGAGCTGTTCGATCACCGCGAGGTCGTGGCTGATGAACAGGCAGGCGAAGCCGAACTCGGACCTCAGGTCGCGCAGGAGGTCGAGGATCCGGGCCTGGATCGTGACGTCGAGCGCGCTCGTCGGCTCGTCCGCGACCAGCAGGTCCGGGCGCAGGGCCAGCGCCCGCGCGATGCAGGCCCGCTGCCGCTGGCCGCCGGAAAGCTCGTGCGGGTAGCGGGCGGCCAGCGACGGCGACAGCTGGACCGCCGACAGCAGCTCCGCGACCCGTCCGTCCACTTCGGACGGCCGGACCGCGCGGTGCAGCCGCAGCGGCGTCGCGACGCTCTCCCCCACCGTCGTGCGCGGGTTGAGCGAGGACAGCGGGTCCTGGAACACCATGCCGATCCGCCGCCGCAACGCCTTCGCCGCCCGGCCGCGGACCCGCGTGAGGTCGGTGTCGCCGATGCGGACGGTGCCGGCGGACGGCGCGAGCAGGCCGGTGACGGCCCGCGCGACCGTGCTCTTGCCCGAGCCGGACTCCCCGACCAGGCCGAGCACCTCCCCCGGCTCGACGTGCAGGTTCACGCCCTCGGCGGCCCGGACCGCCAGCGCGCGGAACCGGCCGCGGTAGGTCACCGAGAGGTCTTCCACCCGCAGCAGCGGGGCCTCGGCGGGCACGTCCGGGACGGATGCCGACGCCGGGTGCTCGGCCGCGGCGACGTGCGCCGGGCCGACCGAGACGTCGTCGGCCAGTGCGCGTTCGAGGCCGGCCGTGGCGGCCCCGCCGAGCGAGATGACCGAGCCGAGCAGCTGCCGGGTGTACGCCTCGGCCGGGGTGGCGAAGATCGTGCGGACGTCACCCTGTTCCACGACCAGGCCGTCCTGCATCACGACCACCCGGTCGGCCAGGTCGGCGACCACGCCCATGTCGTGGGTGATCAGCAGGATCGCCGTGTCCAGCCGGGACCGCAGGTCGCGCAGCAGTTCGAGGATCTCGGCCTGCACCGTGACGTCCAGCGCCGTGGTCGGCTCGTCCGCGACCAGCAGCTTCGGCTCGTTCGCCACCGCCATGGCGATGACGACGCGCTGCAGCTGCCCGCCGGAGAGCTCGTGCGGGTAGGACCGGAACCGCTCGCGCGGCTCCGGCAGCCCGACCAGGCCGAGCAGCTCGATCGCCCGGTCCCGGGCGGCGGCCGCGGTGAGCGGCTGGTGCGCGCGGATCGCCTCGACGAGCTGGTCGCCGATGGTGAACACCGGGTTCAGCGCGCTCATCGGCTCCTGGAACACCATGCCGACTTCGCCGCCGCGAACTTCCCGCAGCTCGGCCGGGGTCAGCGCGTAGAGGTTCCGCCCGGCCAGCTCCGCGCGCCCGGACACCTTCGCCGTGGGCGGGAGCAGGCCGAGCAGGGACATCGCGGTGACCGTCTTGCCGGAGCCGGACTCCCCGACCACCGCGACGACTTCGCCCGCGCGGACCTCGTAGCCGACCCCTCGGACGGCTTCGACGTCCCCGAACGAGACCGCGACGTCGTGCAGCCGCAGGAGCCCGGCTCCGGTCACTGGACGATCCCGAACTTGCGGTAGTCGACGTAGGCCGGGAACCGCCCGATCTCGACGCCGCCGACCTGCGAGCCGTGCAGGAACGAGTTGCGCGTGTAGATCAGCGGCACGACCGGCGAGTCGGCGAGGATCTTCTTGTCCAGCGCCGCCCACTTCTTGCCCGCTTCCGCCGGGTCCACGGTGGCCTGTGCTTCGGCGATGAGCTTGTCGACCTCGGGGTTGCTGTACCGCGACTCGTTGTACCCGCCGTTGCCGATCTCGGTGGACTGGAACAGCGGCTGGATGTTCGCGTTGGCCGACGGGATGTCCGGCTGCCACGAAGTGAGCGTCAGGTCGAAGTCGGACAGGCCCTTGGTGTCCACTTCGGACGTGTAGGTGTCCTCGTCGAGCGGCTTGATGGAGACCTTGATGCCCGCCCGCGCCAGCGAAGCCTGGATCGCCGCGGCCTTCTCCGGGAAGCCCCGCTCGTTGTGGGTGGCCAGGACCAGGCCGTCGAGCCCGTTCGGGAAGCCCGCTTCGGCGAGCAGCTGCTTGGCCTTCGCGACGTCACCGGAGGGCGGCGCCGGGTACAGGTCGTACTGCTCGCGGCCCTGCAGGCCCGGCGTGATGAGCGTGGTCGCGACGTCGCCGGCCAGCTGCGCGCTGCCGGAGCTGGCGACCTGGTACGCGGCCTTGTCGACGGCGTACTGGAAGGCCTGGCGCACCTTCGGATTGGTGAGGGTGCCGCGCTGGGTGTTCAGCGAAAGGTAGGCCAGCGCCCCGGATTCCGACGTCACCAGCCGCGACTTCGCCGACGCGTTGCCCTGGATCTGGGCCAGCTGGGCGGGTGAGGCGAACGACATGCCGAAGGCGGCGCGGTCCTTGCCCGTGTCGTCGACCAGGCGCTTGGAGATGACGCCGGTGTCCTGGCCGAGCTCGAAGTCGATGGTGTCCGGGTTGGCCAGCCGCGTCTTGTCCTCGTCCCGGCTCCAGTTCGGGTTGCGCGTCAGCTTCGCCGACTTGCCACGCTCGTAGCTCTGCAGCTGGTACGGGCCGGACGCGACCGGGTGGTCACCGTAGTTGGCCTCGGCGCCCTTGCCCTTCGGCACCGGCGAGAACGCCGGCGTGCTGGCGACCCAGTTGAAGTCGCCGTACGCGCGGGCGAGGTGGAAGACGATCGTCTTCGCGTCCGGCGTCCGGATGGTGTCGAGTTCCTTGCCGCCGTCGAACGGGCCCTTGTACGCCAGGCCCGGCGAAAGCAGGTCCTTGTGGTAGGCCAGGCCGCCGGAGAACGCGGCCGCGAACGAACGCTCGAGGCCCCACTTGACGTCCTCGCTCTTGATCGGCGTCCCGTCGGCGTACTTCAGGCCGTCCTTGAGCGTGAACGTCCACGTCTTGCCGCCGTCGCTCGGCCGCCCGGTGTCGGTGGCCAGGTCGGGCACGATCGTGGTGTCCTTGCCCGGCGCGACGTCCCACGACGTCAGCCGCCGGTGGATCAGGCCGAGCGTGGTGACGACGAGGTTCGAGCTCTTCGCCGGGTCCCAGGTGATCGACGGCGCGTCGTTGAGCAGCACCAGCGTCCCGCCCGGCTTGACGGTGCCGCCCGGCCCGGCCGGTGTGTCGTTGGCGCCGCACGCCGTCAGCAGCGTGACGGCCGCCGTCACCCCCGCGGCGAGCGAGAGCCAGTGTCCCCGTTTCATCGTTTCCCCTTCAGACGAGGCGAGCCCGCGGATCGAGCGCGCCGTAGCAGAGATCGACCAGGAAGTTCAGGACCGTGACCAGCAGGGCCGAGAACAGCGTCACGCCCAGCAGCACCGGCAGGTTGAGCGAGGCGATGGCGTCGACGAGCAGCCGCCCGACGCCGGCCATGCCGAAGATCCGCTCGGTGATCACCGTCCCGGCGAGCAGCCCGCCGAGGTCGACGCCGAACACCGTGACCACCGGCAGCAGGACGTTGCGCAGGGCGTGCCGGCCGACGACCTTGCGCTCGGTGAGGCCCTTCGCCCGCGCGGTGCGGATGTAGTCCTCGCCGAGGGTTTCCAGCATCTGGCCGCGGGTGAGCCGCGCGTAGATCGCCGCGTGCAGGAACGCCAGCACGAACCACGGCAGCACCAGGTGCCACGCCCACTGCGCGGGGTCTTCGGTCAGCGGCACGTACCCGTTCTTCGGGACGACGTCGAGCGCGAAGGCGAAGATCGTGATGCCGATCATCCCGGCCAGGTAGGCGGGCATGGACACGCCGGCCATCGCGGCGGCCATGGTGATCCGGTCGGCCGCGGTCCCGCGGCGCAGCGCGGAAAGCACGCCGAGGCCGACCCCGAGGACGATCCAGATCGCCGCCGCGCCCAGCGCGACCGAGAAGCTGACCTCGATCCGGTCGCCGATCTCGCTGAGCACGTCGACGTTGTTCTGGAAGTCCCAGCCGAAGCACGGCGCCGTGCAGTGGATCGCCGCGGCGCCGGTGCCGAACGTCCGGCCGCCGAGGATCCCGCCGAGGAAGTCGGAGAACTGGCGGTACCAGGGGACGTCGTAGCCCATGAACTCGCGCGCGAGCCGGAGTCCTTCGGGCGTGCACGGGCGGCCGCAGGCCATCCGCGCGGGGTCGGCGGGCAGGACGTAGAACACCACGAACGTCACGAAGGCGACGACCAGGAGCACGAGCAGCATCCCGGCGAACCGGGTGGCCACGAAGCGGGCGGTGCGCATCAGGCCGCACCGCCCGACCGCGGGTCGAGCGTGTCGCGGATCGCGTCGCCGACGACGTTGAAGGCGAGGGTGACGAGGAACAGCAGGAGCCCGGGGAAGACGAGGTACATCGGGTCGGTCTCGAAGAAGTCGATCGCCGTACTGATGGTGCGGCCCCAGCTCGGGGTCGGCGGCAGCACGCCGACGCCGAGGAACGACAGCGCGGCCTCACTCCCGATCATCGACGGGATGGCGAGGCTCGCCACGACGATGACCGGCGCCCACAGGTTCGGCAGGAGCTCCTTGGTGAAGACGTGCCACGGACCGCCGCCGATCACCCGCGCCGCGGCGACGAAGTCGCGCTTGGCCAGCGTCAGCGTCTGCGCCCGGACGATCCGGGCCACCCGCGGCCAGCCGAACAGCCCCAGCACGACGATCAGCGTGACCTGGCGCGGGAAGTCGACCGGCAGGACGGCGCCGAGCGCGATCATGAAGATCAGGTACGGGAAGCCCAGGATGACGTCGGCGGTCCAGGTGACCAGCCGGTCCCACCAGCCGCCGAGGTAGCCGGCGCTGACCCCGATGAGGACGCCGAGCGCGGTGCCCAGCGCGGTGGCGCCGAGCCCGACGAGCAGCGACGTCCGCGCGCCGTGGGCGACGAGCGCGAAGAGGTCGACGCCGGTGAGGGGCTCGACGCCGAACCAGTGCGCGCCGCTCACCCCGCCGAGCGCGCCCGCCGGCAGCCCGGTCGGGCCGAGCGTGGTGATGTCCGGGGTGAGGCTCTGCCCCTCGGCCAGCGCGAACAGGTCGGCCCCGGCGGCGAGCAGCACGATCAGGACGACGAGCAGCGCGCAGCCGGACGTCCACCGCCCGGACCGGACGGCACGCCACACCGCGGCGGGCAGGGAACGCGCCGCGAGCGGCGGGAGGGAGGGGGCGGACACAACACCTTCAAAGTTCAGCCGATCGGGTGACGATCGGGGACTTTAAGGAGGTGTGCCGGTGATCGTTCAACCGTCTCACCAGGTGGACGGCAAGTAACGCGCCCCCGTACCCTTCCGTCCGGTTCATCCCGATTTTCGATCACGATGTGGTCGCTTTCGGCGGCTCACGTGTACCAGGTGGGCTCCGGCAGCTCGCCGCGCAGCGCGTAGACGCCGACCTCGCGGCGCTTGTACGCCACCGGGTCGTGCAGCGAGTGCGTGCGCAGGTTCCGCCAGAACCGGTCCAGCCCGTGCTTCGACGCGCTCGCCCGGGCGCCCGTCAGCTCGAAGATCTTGGTCCCGATCTCCAGCCCGGTCTCGATCACGCGCTGCTTGGCCGCCGCGATCAGGACCGCCAGCTCGCCGCGGGCCTCGGGGGTCAGGTCCTCGCGCGGGGCGTGCAGCACCGCCGAGATCGCCGCGCCCGCCTTGTCCGTGAGCGCTTCCGCGGCCCACAGCTTGGCCTGGAGGTCGCCGTAGCCGTCGAGGATGTACCACTCGTCCGCGGCGGCGTCCTTGTCGTCGCCGCCGTAGGGCCACGGGCGGGTGCGCTCGCGGGTGTACGCCAGGCCCGCGTCGAGGGCGCCCTGGGCGATGCCGAGGTAGAAGTTGGTGAAGACCAGCTGGATCGCCGGCACGTTGAGCGTGTTGTAGGTGAGCGGCCGGAACTCGCGGTCGACGTACCCGGCGGCGCTCGCCCACGGGACGCGGACGCCGGTGATCGTCACGCTGCCGGATTCGGTGAGGCGCTGGCCGATGTTGTCCCAGTCGTCGTGGAAGACGATGCCCTCCTGGGCGGACGGGACGATGGCGAAGACGTGGTCCCCGGTCCCGGCCAGGACGCCTTCGAGCACGGTCAGGTCGGAAACCCGGCTGCCCGTGGAGAACGACTTGTGTCCATTGTAGACGAGTTCGTCGCCGTCCTCGGTGATGGTCAGGTCGGAGTCGCGGGGGTTGACCGCGCCGCCGAAGAAGAAGTTGTTGCTCGTGTACAACTCTTCGACCGCCGCGATCTGGTCGTCGGTGCCGACCAGCCGCGCGGCCCAGGCCCAGAGGTAGTGGTAGCCGAGCAGCTGGCCGATCGAGCCGTCCGCGCGGGCGATCTCGCGGGTCACCCGGTAGGCGGTGTCCCAGGTCTGCCCGCCCCCGCCGTGCTCGGGCGGGCCCAGCAGGGTGACCAGGCCGGCCTCCTTGAGCAGCCGGACCTCTTCGAACGGGGTGGCGTTGCGGCGGTCGCGCTCGACGGCGTCGACGGCGAGCTTCGCGGCGACGTCCTTCGCGGTCGCGATCCAGCCGGTCTTTTCCTTGGTCGTCAACGGCTTTCCCTTCGGTGCGCGGTCATGATCCCGAGTACACCGGCGAGCCGCGGGGGTGTCAACGGGAGTCCGCGCGCTGGGACCGGGCCGTCCCACAGTCCGGAGTGGATGGTCAGCGGCGTCCGGCGAGCGGCACACCGGCGAGGTGCTCCCAGGGGCCGCCGAGGTAGCGCCAGACGTCGAGCCCGGTCGCGGTCGCGGTGCGGGGACCGGGGTCGCGGCGCACCGCTTCGAGCGTCGCGGCGGCGACGTCCGGGTGCACCTTGTTCTGCACGGTCACGTGCGGGGCGAACCGCTGCGCGTCCTGCCGGGTGAGCCAGTCCTTCCACCGCGCCCGCAGTCCGGCGTGCAGGCGCAGCAAGGGTTCGGCGGTGACGTCGAGCGCGACCCCTCGCCCGAGCGACCGCGCGCCGGTGACCGTCAGCTCGAAGGGCTCGAGGTCGCCGGCGACCTCGGCGCCGTCGGCGAGCACCGCCGCCAGGTGCTCGCCCGGGAGCGCGTGGAACAGGGTGAGGTGGGCGTCGACGACCAGCCGCTCCGGCGGGAACCACCGGCGCCGCAGCGCGTTCCACGCCGCTTGGGCGGTTTCGTCGACGGCGAGGGTCACGACCAGCGGCGGCACGCGCCGAGCATACGACGGGTCACCCTTCGGCGCGCTCCTGGACGATCCACGTGTTGCCGTCCGGGTCGGCGAAGTCGAAGAAGCTCGCGTAGGCGCGGCGTTCCGGGTCGGGGCCCGGCGCGAAATCGCCCTGCCAGTCCGCGGATTTCTTGTGCCGCAGCGGCCCGGCCGGCACCCCGCGGGCGGCGAGTTCTTCGCGCGCCGCCTCGATGTCGGGCACCACCAGGTAGTGGTCCCGCGCCGTGCCCGGGGCCGCGCCGGTCAGGCCGACGCCGAACTGGATGGATGCCGCCGAACCGGACGGGGTCACCTGGACCACGCGGAAACCGGCGTGCGGCCGGTAGTCGACGTCCAGGGCGAAGCCCACCTTCGCCGTGTAGAACTCGACCGCCCGGTCGACGTCCTCGACCGGCAGGGTGAGGACCTCGACGCGGAACTCAGACAAGGGGCTCACCCCCGTCGACGGCCAGTGAGACCCCGGTCAGGAACGTGCTGTTCAGCGCGAACACCACGGCCTCGGCGATCTCCTCCGGACGCCCGACCCGCCGCACCGGGCTCGTCGCTTCGCGCGTGGCGAACAGTTCGGCCTTCTTCCGCTCCCCCAGCCCGTCGTAGGCACCGGTGTCGACCGTGCCCGGCGAGATCGCGTTCACCCGCAGCGGTGCCAGTTCCACCGCCAGCCCCCGGACCAGCGCGTCCACCGCGGCGTTCGTCGCGCCGACGGCGAGCATCCCGGCCGCCGGTTTCCGCGCCGACGACCCCGAGAAGAACACGAACGAGCCGTCTTCGGACAGGCGCGGCGCGAAGTGTTTCGCCAGCAGCAGCGGGCCGAGCACCTTGACGTCGAACGACTTCAGCACGACGTCGTGCGCCAGGTCGCCGACAACGCCGCGGGCCCGGGCCGACGCCGTCGAGACGACGTGGTCGACCTGGCCGAGCCGGCCGGCCAGCGCGGCGATGGACGACTCGTCGGTCAGGTCGACGAACTCGGCCTCGACGCCCGGGTCGTCGTACGCGTTCGCCAACGCCTCCTGGTCGCGCCCGGCCACCACGACCCGGGCTCCGGCCGCCCGCAGCGCCGAGGTCACCGCGCGGGCGATGCCACTGCCGCGGCCGATGACGAGCACCCGTCGATCGCTCATTTCAGATCCCCTTCTCGGCGAACGCACGCAGCTCTTCGGGGTCCAGGCCCCGGTCGACGCCGTGCGGGGTGACGGTCTGGCCCGGTTCGAGCGCCAGCTTCCGGCCGTCGAGGGTCACGTCGACGACGTCCGGCTCGAACGACACGAACCCGGACACGCGCGCGACCTCGGGCCACGCCTCCGGGTACGACCAGGCCGCGCGCTTGCCCGCGCCGATGTCGAAGTAGCCGGCCAGGCCCTTGTACGGGCAGAACGTCTCGCCGTCGACCGGCGTCAGTGCCGTGAGGTCGATGTCCTCCCGCGGCACGTACCAGCGCGGCGCGAAACCCGACTCGTAGAGCACGACCGGGCGGCGGGTCTCGGCGACGACGCGGTCGCCCTCGCGCACGACCAGGTGCCGGGACGTCTGGCGGATGTCGACGCGGTGGTAAGGGTCGGCCGCGTGCCCCACGATCCGCTCGTCCTCCTCGAAGAAGGCGTCCATCGCCCGCCACGCGAACGCGACGCGGTCACGCAGGACGTCGGCGTGGCCGGGCAGCCCGGTGTGGCGCCACGCCGCGCGCGGTGTCTCCTCGTCCGCCGCCCGGACCGTGTACCAGCCGGTGGGGCCGAGGTCGCGGTGCGTCGTCGTGCGGTCTTCGGCGGTCAGGACGTCTTCGCGGACGTCGGCGAGCGGGAAGTACGCCACCGGGTAGCGGCCGGGTTCGTGCAGGAGGACGACGTCCTCGCTGTCGGCGATCCACTCGCCGCCGAACCGCACGCGCGTCCGCCGCCGCAGCGGCTCGGCGAACAGCAGCCGTTCGGGCAGCGGCTGCTCGACCAGGAAGTGCCCCACCGCCCGGGTGGCCAGTGGTCCTTGCTGCCAGGCCAGTCCCATGATGCCTAACCTTTCTGAGTTTGTTTGATGGTTAGCCATGCAAGCACCCGTGGTGTAACCTGTCAACCATGAGTTAGGAGGTTAGGTTGGCCACGACGGACGAGACGCTGCTGCTCGACCTGCTGAACACCACCCCGGTGCGTGACGGCCGGGCCGAGGACGACCTCGCGGACGTCACTGCCGGCCGGGAGTGGCTCGCCGCCCACGGGCAGCCGGCGACCGGCGACGAGCACCGGGCGCTGGTCGAGGCGCGGTCCGCCCTGCAGGACATCGTGCGCGGCGACGCCTCCCCCGCGACGGCCGCGCGGTTCGTCGACGGCGTCGCTTACCGGGCCGCCTTCGGCGACGGCGTCGAGTGGGTCCTCGACGTGCCACCCGGCCGGTCCGCGGCGGCGCGGGCCGTGCTCGCCTGGGACGCGCTGGCTAAGTCGAGCCCCGGCCGGCTGCGCCCGTGCGCCAACCCGGAGTGCCGGCTGTTCCTGATCGACCACAGCAAGCCCAACAGCGCCCGCTGGTGTTCGATGGCCGTCTGCGGCAACCGCATGAAGGCCCGGCGGCACTACCAGCGCTCACGCACGGCGGAATGAAGGAGACGACCATGGCGCGTTTGGTGTCGCTCAACGTCGGGCTGCCGAAGGACGTGGCCTGGCAGGACCGGACCGTCCACACGGGGATCTTCAAGTACCCGGTCGAGGGACCGCGGCTGGTCCGCCGCCTCAACGTCGACGGCGACGGCCAGGGCGACCTGGGTGGCCACGGCGGCGAGAACCGCGCGGTGCTGGTCTACCAGCGCGAGTCGTACGAGCACTGGCGGCGTTTCCTCGGGCGCGACGACCTCGAAGACGGCCAGTTCGGCGAGAACTTCACCGTCGACGGCCTCCCGGACGACGAGGTGCACATCGGCGACCGGTACCGGATCGGCGAAGCGGAGTTCGAGGTCACGCAGCCGCGGGTGACGTGCTTCCGCGTCGGCATGCGCCTGGGCGAGCCGCGGATGCCGTCCCTGCTGGTGGCGCACCACCGGCCGGGGTTCTACCTGCGCGTCATCACCGAGGGCCACGTCGAGGCCGGCGACGAGATCGTCCGCACCCGGACCGGCCGCCACGAACTGAGCGTCGCGGCCATCGACGCACTGCTCTACCTGCCGGACCGTGACCCCGAGGTGGTGCGCCAGGCGCTTGACATCCCGGCGCTCAGCCCCGGCTGGCAGGGCTCGTTCCGCGACCTGCTGGCGGCCCCGGCGCCCCGGGTTCAGCGTGGGTTCCGGCCGCTTCGGGTGACCCGCGTGGTGCCGGAGAGCTCGACGGTGACTTCGATCCACCTGGCGGCCGACTCGCCGCTGCCCCGCGCCGAGCCGGGCCAGTACGTGACGTTGCGCGTCCCGGGTGCCGGCGACCCGGCTCCGGTGCGGAGCTATTCGCTGTCGGCGGCGCCGTCGGAGCGTGAGTACCGCATCAGCGTCAAGCGCGACGGCGTCGTGAGCAGCTACCTGCAGACGCACTTGACTCCGGGCGCGGTGCTCGACGTGGCCGGCCCTCGCGGCGACTTCGTCCTGACCGACGACGAGCGTCCGGTGGTGCTGGTCTCGGCGGGGATCGGCGTCACGCCGGTGCTGGCGATGCTGCACGCGCTGGCGGCCAGCGGTTCGCCGCGGGTAGTCCGGTGGGTGCACACGGCCAGGACCGCTGCCGAGCAGGCGTTCGCCGCGGAGGCTCATGCGCTTCTGGCCGGCCTTCGCCACGGCCGCGAGCACGTGTTCTTGACGGCTGACACCGGGCGGCTGGACCTCTCCATGTTGTCCGCTTTGGACCTGCCTTCGGATGCGGCGGTCTACTTGTGCGGCCCGGACGCGTTCATGACGGCCATGCGCGCCGCGTTCGTTTCGCTGGGCTTCGACGCTTCGCGTGTCCACAGTGAACTGTTCGGCGGGGTGCCGGCGATCAACCCGGGCCTCGTGGGCGTCACGCGGACTCCCCCGCACGCTCCACCGGGAGCGCCGGGGAGCGGACCGGCGGTGACGTTCGCACGCAGCGGGCTGACCGTGCCGTGGGGCGAGGGGTATCCGAGCCTCCTGGAGTTCGCCGAGGCGTGCGACGTGCCGACGCGGTGGTCGTGCCGGACGGGGGTGTGCCACACGTGCGTGACGCCGGTCCTTTCGGGGAGCGTGTCGTACGACCCGGACCCCCTCGAGCCGGCCGCGGACGGTGAGGCCCTGATCTGCTGCGCGCGGCCGCGCGAGGACGTGGTGCTGGACCTCTGAACCGACAGGAAGTCACCCCTTCACCCGCCAGGCGTACTAATCGCTGTCGGGCGCGGGAAAGTAACACCCGTCGTGCGGCAGCCAGCAGAGTGGCATGCAGGCCGCCGCACTGATCGTTTCCATCCTGGCGATCCTGGCGACGACTGCCCTGGCCACCCGGCAGGCCGGATTGTCGCGAGCCGGGCTCTCGACCGGGCACCGCCCACCCACGTGTAGCCGCCCGGGGGACCGGGTATCACCCCGGGCACCGCCAGGAGGGAAACCACCATGGGACTTCTCATCGGCCTGCTCGTGATCTGGGCGGCCCTCGTCGTGCTCGGGATCGCCGTCAAGAGCCTGTTCTGGCTGATCATCGTCGGCGCCGTGCTCTTCGTCGCCACCGGGGTGATCGGCTTCGTCAAGCGGGAGGCGCTCGGCAAGCGGCGGTGACGCCTCAGCCGCGGTCCTGGTGCTCGCCACCGGTGTCGAAGTGGCGCTCCAGGTACTCCGCCGGCGGCAAGGAGCTGTCGCGCAGCAGCGAAAACACCTCGCTGCCCGATGACAGCTCCTTCTCGCCCGTCGCATATCCCTGCGCGAGCCCGAGGTAGCTCACCTCGGCCCGCTCCGCGTACTCGCGTGCTTCCGCCTCGGCGAGCGCCAGCGCCTCGCCGAGGTCGGCCGCGCGCCACAGCGTTATGCGCTCTTCGTACGGTTCTTCGCCCGCGTGCGTCCACCGGAAGAGGCAGCGCACCGCGAACCATTCGTCGGATTCGTCCGTCACCGCTCCCCCGTCGCCGATGGTCCGGACGAATTTTAGTGCGTTTCGGTGGTGTACCCGCCGTCGAGGGTGAAGGTCGCGCCGGTGATGTTGCCCGCGACCCGGTCGGCGGCCAGGAACGCCGCCAGGTTCGCGACTTCCGCCGGCTGGGTGAAGCGGCCGGTCACGGCGTGGGAGGCCGCTTCGTCGGCCACGGCGCCGGGGGTCGCGCCGGAACCCGCCGCGACGGTCTCGGCCACGCCGCCCGAGCCGAGCCAGAGGTCCGTCGCGACCGGGCCCGGGTTGATCGCGTTGGCGCGGACCCCGCGGGGGCCGAACTCCTTCGACACCGACTTCGTGAAGTTGACCAGCGCCGCCTTCGCCGCGCTGTAGTCGATGACGCCGGGGTCGGGCAGGGTCGCGTTGATCGAGGCGATCGTGACGATGCTGCCCCGGCCCGCGGTCACCATCGTCGGCAGCACCGCGCGCGTCGCGCGGACCGCGCTCAGCAGGTTGAGGGTGATCGACCGGGTCCACTCCTCGTCGGTGACGAGCAGGAAGCCGTTCGGCCGCGGGCTGACGGCGCCGACGTTGTTGACCAGGATGTCGACGCGCCCGAGCTCGGTCAGCGCCAGCTCCACCAGCTTGCCGGGGCCGTCGGCGGTGCCGAGGTCCACAGCCAGCGTGTGCGCCTTCCCGGCCCGCGCGAGCTCCTCCAGCTCGGGCCCGGGCGCGCGGGCGCCGGCGACGACGTGGACGCCCTCGGCGACCAGGGTCCGGGTGACGGCCAGGCCGATGCCCCGGCTGGCCCCGGTGACGACGGCGACGCGGCCGCCCAGATCCAGTTCCAAGGGCTCAGACCCCGTGCTCGCGCAGCCAGGCGAGCACGGCGTCGGCGACGTCGCGCCAGCCGCTGTCGATGGTGAGCGAATGGCCCCGCCCTTCGAACTGCTTCAGCTCGGTGACGGCGGTGGAGTCGCGGTACTGCTTGAGCGTCGAGCGGGTGACGACGTCCGGGACGGTGTGGTCCGCGGTGCCGGAGACCAGCAGGAGCGGGCCGCGGTCCGCTCGGCCGGTGTCGACCTTCGCCTCGGAGTGCAGGACGAAGTTCGCGGCCGCGGCCTGGAAGAGCGGCCGGGCCGGCGACGGGATCGTCCAGCGCCGGTGCAGCTCGGCCGACTCCTCGTCGGTCAGCGCGTTGCCGAACCCGAACCGGAACTCCTTTTCGGTCAGCGACACCGACCGGTGCAGGTTGGCCGGGTTGCCCAGTGCGGGCAGGCCCGCGCGCAGCTGCGCCAGCGGGAGCGGCAGCACGCCCTTGATCTGCGCCGGGTCGATGGCGACCCCGGCCGCGCCGATGCCCTGGCCGAGCAGCTTCTCGGTGATCAGGCCGCCGAACGAGTGGCCGACGATCACCGGCGGCCGGTCGAGGCCTTCGATGATCGACGCGAAGTGGTTCGTGGCGTCGTCGATGCCGATGTCCGCGACTGCTTCCGGGTGTTGTCTGGCCGCTTCGACGGTTTCGGGCTCGTTCGGCCAGCCGGGCGCGACGGGGGCGTACCCGGCGGCCCGGAAGTGCTCGATCCAGGGGGTCCACGACGTGGCGTGGAGCCACAGACCGTGGATGAACACGACAGGGGTACCCGCGGGTGCCATCGGATCCTCCAGTTCGGGGACGGCGTCTGCCGAGAAGCCAACACGACCCGGGCCCTGCCGTCCAAGACCTGCTGCGTGCGCATCGATAGCCGGGATGGCATCGTTGGCGCTCCACGCTCCCGCACGGAAGGCCCGGATGGACCTCGACCTCAGGCTGGTGCGGTACTTCGTCACGGTCGCCGACGAGCTGCACTTCGGGCGCGCCGCGGCCCGGCTCTACATCAGCCAGCCGGCGCTGTCCAAGCAGATCCGCCGGCTCGAAGCCGAGGTCGGCGCGCCGCTGTTCGTGCGCGACAGCCGCCACGTCACCCTGACCCCGCGCGGCGAGCGGTTCCTGCAGCTCGCGCGGCAGCTGCTGGCCACCGCCGGCCAGATGCTGCGCGAACCCGCGCCGAACCGCCTGCGGGTCGCGCACATCTTCGAGCTGGACACCAGCCGGGTCGTCACCGACGCCTACCTCGCGGCGCACCCGGGCGTCCAGGTGGTCCAGAGCCAGATGGACAGCGCCCGCCAGCTCGCCGCGCTGCTCGACGACCACCTCGACGTCGCGATCCTGCGCGTCACCGGCGCGTTGCGGGCCGAGTACCCGGCGGGCTGGCAGCACGCGCCGCTGCGGCTCGAGCCGTTCCGGCTGATCGGCAGGTCCGGCGACCCGAACCGGGCGGCCGTTTCGGTGCACGAGCGCCCCATCGAGGTCTTCGCGGACGCGCCCGGCACGGCGCTGTACAACGTGCACGGCCACTACCTGAGCTCGTTCGAGCAGCACACCGGCCTCGCGCTGCGCTGGCTGGGCAACCCCGGCACGTTCGACCACTGCCGCGCCGTGCTCGGCCGCGCGCCGGACAGCGCTTTCCTGCTCGAATTCGAGAGCTACGCCCGCCGGTACGCCGAGCACGGCTTCCCGGTGCACCGGCCGCAGGAGCTGCAGCCGGTGTACTCGTGGTCGGTGGCCTGGCGCGCGGGCGAGGAGTCGGAGACCGTCCGGGAATTCCTGCGCATCGCGGGCGAAACCGCCGAACGGCACCACTGGCTGCGGCCCGAACGGGCCGGTGGCGCACCACTGTGGACCCCGCCCGAAGACCTCTCCGCCGCCCCTTAGCTCACCAGAAGAAGATCCAGCGGCCGTCGAGGCGGACGCCGTGGCCCTGGTAGGTCACCCTCCGCTGCCCCGGCGTGAGGCAGTGCGACGCGGAGATCCGGTGCCACAGCTCGGATTCGGTGAACACCATCGTGCCGGTGCGGTAGGGCACGGTGATCGGCTCGCCCCCGCCGTAGTGGCCGGGCGGCGCACCCGGGACGCCGGCTTCCAGGTCCAGGCCGCTGCCGCCGTCCGGGAGTTCGAACGGCACGGTGAAGGTGACCACCGCGGTGATGTCGGCCGCGCGCGCGATCAGGGACGGCGCCTGCGTCTCGAGGGCGTCGACGTGCCAGCCGCCGCCCGCGTACTCGCCGGGGGCGTCGAAGCCGAACACGTGGAACCCGGGGACGGCGAGTTCGTCGGCGTACACGACCGGCAGCCCGTACCGCTGCTCGAAGAACGTCGCGACCCGCTCGTGGACGAGGCGGAAGTGCCGGTACAGCAAGCGGCTTTCCGCCCGCGCGCACTCGGCGTAGTGGTCGAGCCGGCCGCGGCTGCGGTAGAGCGGTTCGCCGATCGTGGCCATGCCGCCGACGCCCGGCGTGCGCCGCCCGTGGTGCCACAGTTCGGCCGGCGCCGCGTCCACGGCCGCGCGGATCTGGTCGACTTCCGCCGGGCCGAACAGATCGGCGGCGAAGACCCGGGCGCCGCCGAAGCGGATTTCCTCGACCGGCCGGGTGTCCATTGTGGTCATCGGGGGTGCTCCTTGCACAACGCGGCCGCGGCCAGCAGCCCGGCGACGGCCGCCGCGATCGGCTGGCCGGTTTGCGATTCGTAGTAGGTGAAGCCCGGCGAGGGGTTGACTTCGAAGCAGTACCACTCGCCGTCCGGGGTGCGCCGCAGGTCGATGCCGGCGACCGGGAGCCCGAGCCGCTTGGCGAGGTCGAAGCAGCGGAGCGTGACCTCCGGCGGCAGCTCGATCGACGTCAGGACGGGGTCGCGGTGCCCGAGCACCCGTGCGTAGCGGTAGTCGTCGGCGTCGCTGTCCACCTCGACGGCGAACACCTCGGCGCCGACGACGTGCACCCGGACGTCGGTCCCGGGCACGCGGCGCTGGAACTGCGTCGGGCAGGCGGCGACGTCCGCGAACCGGTCCCCGGGCCGGACCCGCCGCACGCGGCTGCGCACCCCGCTGGCCGACTTGACGATGACGTCACCGTGCTCGCGGAGGAAGTCCGCGACCCGGTCCGGATCGTTGGTGACGAGCGTCGGCGGCACGGCGAACCCGGCTCCGGCGATGGCCCGCAGCTGAAACGGCTTGGACGCGTTCCCGGCGGCGGCTTCCGGCCGGTTCAGCACGTAGGCGCCGGTCCGGTCGGTCCAGGCGTTGAGCACCTGATCCACTTCGGCGGCGTGCCGCCACTCCACCGAGCCGGGCGGCCGGGTGCGCAGGCCGGGCAGCTGGGTGCTGTCGTGCGGGCGAACGTAGGCGGCTTGAACGCGGTCGAGGTCGAAGGCCCGGCCGGCGACGGTCACGACGGTCCGGCTGGTGCGGCCGCCATCGACCTGGACGGTGGTTTCGAGGACTTGGCGCTGGTCGAGGAACCGGACAGGCGCACCGAGCCGCTCGAGCTGAGTGCGGACGGCGGCCATCGGCTGGTCGCGGACCAGGCCCCAGAGGAGGATGGTCATCCGGCCACCGCCTTCACGCCGGAGGAATCGGCCGGTGCGGAGGTGCTTCGGCGGCTTGGGGAGGCAGCGGGCGCGTGCCCGCGCGGCGCTTCGGGGACATGGTCTGGCGGCTCCGCCGCCGCCCCGCCGCTCGCGGCCCGGGCTACCGCCGGGCCGGCCGCTTCTCCGCCGCCGACCGGCCCCTGAGGCACGGCGGCAAGCGGCGAGTAGCCAGCCGGCGCCTCGGGGACATGGCCCGGCGACTCCTCCACCTCGACCGGTGCGGAGGTGCCCCGGCGGCTTGGGGAGGTGGCGGTCGCCTGCCCCTGCGGCGCTCCGGGGACGTGGCCCAACGACTCCCCCACCCCGACCGGCGCGGTACTGCCCCGGCGGCCTGGGGAGGCCGCAGCCGCCTGCCCCCGCGGCGCTACGGCGACATGGCCCGACGACTCCCCCACCCCGACCGGCGCGGAACTGCCCCGGCGGCCCGAGGCCCCGGCACCCGACTCCCCACCGCCGACCGGCCCCCGAGACACAGCGGCAAGCGCCGAATACCCCGCCGGCGCATCGGGGACATGCCCCGGCGACTGCCCCACCTCGACCGGAGCGGAGTTGCCCAGGCGGCGTTGGGAAGCAGCGGCCGCCTGCCCCCGCGGCGCTCCGGGAACATGCCCCAACGACTCCCCCACCCCGACCGGCGCGGAACTGCCCCGGCGGCCCGAGGACCCGGCACCCGCCTCCCCACCACCGACCGACCCCCCAGACACAGCGGCAAGCGCCGAATTCCCCACCGGCGCATCGGGGACATGGCCCGGCGACTGCCCCACCCCAGCCCGCGCGGAACTGCCCCGCCGGCCCGGCGAAGCAGCGGCCGCCTGCCCCCGCGCCGCTCCGGGAACATGCCCCAACGACTCCCCCACCCCAGCCCGCGCGGAACTGCCTCGGCGGCCCGACGCCCCGGCACCCGACTCCCCACCGCCGACCGGCCCCCGAGACACAGCGGCAAGCGGCGAATACCCCGCCGGCGCCTCGGGTACGTACCCCGGCAACTCCCCCACCTCCGTCACCAACCCACCACTCGCGGCGCGCCCCAAAGCCACCGCGAGGGCGTCGGCCACCGCCGGGTCGGCCAGGTCCGGCCACGCCGAGATCTCCCGCACCTCCGCCCGTTCGCCGAGCCCGGACACGGTCGCCGTCAGCAACGGTGCTCCCGCCAGCGAAGCCAGCTCGCGCAGCTGCCGCCCCACCGTGGGGTGCACCTCGCCGACGCACACCTCCCCCACCACGTGCACGCGGTGGCCCCCCTCCGGAACCGCCGCCACGGGCGGGGCGAAACCGACCGAACGGTGGACCGCCGCCACGCACAGGCCCACCGCGGCGGCCGCGTCCGCCCACTCCTCCGGGTTCCACGCCGGGCCGTTGAGGCAGCGCGGGTTCGGCGGGTTCAGCACCGGGGCCGGGCACGCGTCGAGCCACGCCAGCAGGAACGCCGTCAGCTCCGCCGCCGCGTACGAGCGGTCTTCACGGCGCACCCGCGCCAGGTCCGCGCCGGTGAGCACCCCCAGCCGGTTCACCACGCCGGTCACCGAAACGGGACTTCCCAGGGAAAGCTCGGCCCGCACCCGGCCGGAGCGGTCGATCGAGAGCGCCCACTGGGCCCGGTGCAGCTCGTCGACCGTCAGCAACAGCGCCTCGTCGCCCCAGCGGTCCGCCAGGGCGCGGGCGGCGGCATCGTGGGCGTGGGCCAGGATCAGCAGCATCAGCTGTCCTCTTCGGACAGTGCGTCGCGGCCGACGTCGGGGCGGTCCTCCAGGGAGATGAACGTCCGCTCGTCGCCCTCCGGAACAGACGCGGGGTCGGACGGCGAAGGCGGGAAGGTGCCGGCGAGGTCGACGAACTCCTTCTGCCCGTCCTTGCCCCGGTCCTTCTCCTTGCCTTCCTTGCTGTCCTTCTCCTTGCTCTCCTTGTTGTCCTTGCCTTCCTTCTCCTTGGACTCCTTGCCCTCCTTGCTGTCCTTCTCCTTCTCCTTGGACTCCTTGGTCTCGGTCTTGTCCTTGATCGGGTCGATCCGCCGGTCGATCGCGGTGATCTTCACCTGCAGCTCCTGGACCACCCCGAACAGCTCCAGCCGCAGCTCCTTGATGCAGTTGCTTACCGTGCGCAGTGCCTCCGCGACCCCGCCGAGGTCGGTCTCGAGGGCGTGGAACCGGTGGTTGAACCCGATCTCCGTCGGCGTCTCGCCCGCCTGCACCACCGTCACGCCGTCGATGAAGTCCGGGTGTGTGAACACCGGCTCGAAGTGCAGCTCGCACTGGGGCGCCGACTGGGGCACGCTCGTCTGGAACACGAACGGCGGGCTCACCGTCGCCGCCAGGCCGGGGCCCGACGAGCGGGCGATCGCGCGGCCCAGCACCGCGACGACGTCGTCCTCCGCGACGCCCGCGCCGCGGAGGGCTTCGACGATCGTGTGGGCCGGGACGCCGTAGACGAGTTGTTCGTCGCTCATGAGATCTCTCCTTGTCCTGCCCGCGCGGACGGCGCCAGGCGGTAGTGCCGGTAGGCCCGTGCGGCGGCGATGTTCAGGCCCGTGGGATGGCCGGAGCCGTCCACGTCGACGTGCTGCCGCCGGATGGCGAAGGTGTCGGCCCGCACCCCGACGGGCGTCACCAGCTCGACGATGTTGAGCAGGTGCTCGTACTGGCGCAGGCTCAGCAGCGTGCCGTCGGGCAGCGACGGCCGCCACGTGTACGGGTCGTTGGCGCCCGAGCGCTGCCCCACCACGCACGACACGACGCTGATGCCGTTGTTGAACAACGGGATCGTGACGACCGGACCGCGCCTCGACGACAGCGTCGCGTGCTGGTCGCCGAGCCCGCGCACCTGCCAGCGGTGGACCAGCGTGTGCTCCCCCGCCAGGTTCGCGCCCGCCAGCGGGAGCCCGGTCACGCCGAACAGCAGCGCCAGCGTCCCGGTGCCGGTCACCAGCGCGACGACGCTGCTCGCGCCGGCGGCGGTGGCCGTGGTGAACAGCGGGCTCAGCACGGCCGAGTTCGCGAGCACCGCCGCCGTGCGCGTCGCGCCGAGGTCGAAGAGCACGTAGTCGCGGGGCGAAACGGTGGCCAGCTGGCGGGTGAACGCGGCGACGTCGGTCACCTTCGGCACGCTCCGGCTGTCCAGCGCGGCGTCCAGCCCGGAAACCGTGCTGGTGGACCGCGCCGCCGCCAGTGCCGCCGCGGGGTTCGCGACCGGGGTCAGCCCGGCGCCCGCGAGCGCGGTGATCACCGAGACCACCGGGACGTCGTGGGCCGGGTCGGTCGCCGAGACCAGCCGCGCGGACAGCGTCAGCGGGACGTCCCCGGCGGCGTCCGGCTCGACGTCCACCACGAGCGGGCCCATCGGCGCGGTGCTGACGAACACCGTGCCGTCGGCGTCCGGCTCGACGGTGTGCAGGCCGCACGCCCGGAGCAGCCACGCCCCGGCCGGGTCCGCCGATCGCGGCTGGGGCACCAGGTTCGGGTCCTTCAGCTTGCCCGCCGCGGTGACCGCCGCGTCGAGCTGGGCGGCCACCGGGGCCGCCAGCTGAGCACCGAACCCGAGCTCGAACCGGGAGCCGCCGGCGTTGTCCTGTCCCCTGAGCACCTTCGGCCACGGCCGGGCCCCCAGCCGAACGCACCGCGCGTCCAATGTGGTCAGTGCTTCGGCCACGCTGGGCGCGAGGGGCTGGAACGGCTGCACCTGCCAGGTGGCGAGCGCCGCGCGCTGGGTGTCCACGTGCGCGGCGACGTCCGGGGGCAGCAGGCGGTGGGCGTGCGCGTCGTCGCCTTCGGTGCTGCCGGCCGGCCAGACCAGGTGCACCCGCCGGATCGCGTTGAGCAGCTGCCCGATCGCGGCCGGCGCGCCCGGAGCCACCAGCCGCAGGGCGATCAGCTGCGGGTCCGCCACCTCGTCGACGCCGACCGTGCCCGGCACGCCGACGTCGGCGCGGAAGTCGGCGAGCGCGGAGCCGATCCACGGCGGGCTGGGCAGCCGCACGCCACGCAGGACCCGCAGCCGGTCCCGGTAGGACTCGTCGTCCTCCCGGGTGCCCTCCGGCTGGAGCGGCCGGGTGGCGGGGGTCTGGCCGGCCGCGTCCCAGAACAGCTCGTCGGAGAAGCGCGGGCTGGACAGGTCGGCACCGATCCGGTCGAGCGCGTTGCCGCTCGCCACCGCCAGGGTCCGCGACGCGCGGATTTCCCGCGCGGTGCGCCGGATCCGGCCCTTCTCGTCGAGCAGCACGGTGAGCAGCCGCCCGAGCACGCCCTCGACGAGGTCGAACCGGACCGCGGCGAGCAGCTGCGCGGTGCTCAGCCCGACGCCGAGCTCGCCGCCGAGGATCCCGCGCGCCAGCACGGAAAACGGCGCCGTGACGTCGCCCTTGCCCGCCGGCGGCAGCGCGGCCACCAGCGCGGTGCCCGCCGCGGTGTGCGGCGCGAACGTCACCACCGGCAGGGATTGCGGCGCCCCGCCGCCGGTCTTCACCGCGGGCAGGATGGTCAGCCCCTGGACGTCCACATCGGACAGCACGGTGCACAGCACCAGCGGGTGCCGGGTCGTCGTGTCGACCACCGCCTCGGCCTGGCCGGGCGAGGTCGTGGCCTTCAGGGTCAGCGGGCGCGGGGTGGCCGCCGGGGACAGCGGCCCGATCAGTTCGGCCGCCGCGGCGGCCAGCACCCCGGCACCGAGGTGGTCCGGGTCGAGCAGGGAACGGGTGGTCATGGCTTCACCGCACCGTCAATCGGCCGGGCGACTCGACGAAGACCGCGATCTGGTCGGCCCCCACGACGAGGTTCTCGTCCTGGTCGAGCACGTCGGGCGAGGTGTCGCTCTCCCCACCGGATCCCACGCCGTCGACCGCGTACGGGAACCGCATCAGGTGCAGGTCGCCGACGTCGACGACGCCGGGCTCGGCCATCATCGCCGCGGACAGCGCCGCGGCCCGCACCGGTTCGGCCAGCGAGAGCCCGTCGACGACCCCGCGCAGCCGGGCCGCGAGCCGCTGCTTGAGCGCCAGCGCGGCGGGACTCAGGTTGCGGCCGGCGACCGACCCCGACGGCAGCGGCAGGCCCGCGGTGACCACGTCGGACTGGACGGTGAAGAACACCTGCTCGGCCCGCACGACGTCGGGGAAGATCCCGACCGGGCGGACGTCCCGGATCGCCTGCTGCACCGCCGCGCGCAGCCCGGACGCGCCGTCCCAGACCGCGGCCTCGGTGGGGGCCACCAGCACCGAGACGAAGAACGGCGAAGACAGGTCGCGGTCGGCCGCGAACAGCCGCTCGAAGAAGGCGAACTGGCCGAAGATCGACTGGGACAGGTCCAGCCCGCCCCAGCCGTCGCGCACCACGACCTGCCGCACGCCGGGGACCAGCGCCACCGTGGCGGCGATCGAGTCCGCCGTCCACAGCGACCGCGGCGCGGCGAGCAGCAGCGCCCGGTAACGGTCGTCGTCGAACTGGGCGTTGCCGCCGGTCAGCGCCTGCGTGTGCTGGACGCGGACCAGGCCCTGGCCGATCGACGACGCCGTGGCGAGGAAACCGGCCGCCACGTCGGCCGCGATCATCCCGGCGAGCTTCGCGTCGGCGACCTCCCACCGGTCGATCCGCTGCGGGTGCCCGCCACCGGCGTCGGCGACGGCCGGGTCGAGGTTGCCCACCGGTCCGGGGTCGAAGCTCGTCACCGGCACGACGGCGGTGCTCACCCCGGTCGTGAACTGGACGGCGGCGGCCAGCGCGACGCGGTGCCCGCCCGGTGTCGACAGCCGGGAACCGCGTGGCAGCACCAGTTTCGGCACGCTCGCGGGCAGTGCCTTCGCCAGCGTCAGCGTGACGGAGCCGGTCGCGGCGAGGAACGGCCGGGTGATCCCGAGCTCCTCGCCGAGGTCGGACAGCGCGCGGCCGCGGGCGGTGCCGACGAAGCTGTCGTCGTACTCCGCCGCCAGCGCGGCCCAGGTCCGCGCGTCCTCCAGCGCGGTGACCTCGAGGAGCTTGCGCACGACGCTGCCGCTGGAGAGGTCGATGGCCGGGTCGATCAGCTGCTGCGCGAGCGCGATCTTCTCGGCCAGCAGCCGGGTGAACGGCTTGGGCAGGAACCCCGCCGGGGTCACGCCGAAGCCGGCGCTGCCGGTGGTCCGGGTGACGGTCTCGTCGACGGCGAGGACGTCGGTCAGGTCGATGCTGGTCTCGTCGCTCACGGGGCCACCTCCCCGAACGGCGTGCCGGAGGCGAGGCCACCGGTGTTCAACGTGGCCGGGTCGCCGCTGACCGCTTCGAACGAGACGGTGATGTCGAGCCGGCGGGAAGCGACGTCGCCGGTGGGCGACGGCGCGGACAGGTCGACCACCCGGCGCACCCTCGGGTCGGCCGCGACCAGCTCGACCACGGCGCTGCGCAGGCCTTCCCGCGCCAGCACAGGGGACGTCTGCTCGACCATCGGCGTCAGGCCGAGGAAGCCGAAGCGCAGGTTGAACGGGTCGCTGCCGCGCAGCGTGGTCAGCCCGACCGCGAGGTCCTGGCAGAGCGCGTCCACGCCGTCGACGAGGTCGAGGTCGACGCCGCCGCCGGTGCCGCGCAGCACCAGGTCCCGCGCGGTGTCGGCGGGGTCGGTCAGGTCGGCGCGCACGCCGACGCCGAGCAGCGCGCGGCGGCGGGCGGCGGAGTCGTCGCCCGGCGCGGCGCCCGGGGGCGTCGGGGGCGGGGGCAGGGAAGTCATCGGTGCTCCTTCACGAGGCGGTGAGAACGGATTGCCCGGCGGCGACCGTCACGGGGGTGGCCGAGGGCAGGGAGTCGGCGGTCAGCGAGTCGAGCAGGACCGGGGCGCCGCCCACGGTCAGCCGGGCGGACCGGCCGGCATCGGGCGGAGCCGGCAGGGTGCTGACGCAGACGCCGGGCGGACTGGGCGCGACGCAGTTCACGTACGGCTGCTGGAGAAGCCCGGCGAAGAGCACGGCTTTCCCGCCGCCGACGGTGAGCCGCCCGTCGCTGACCGCGGGCAGGGACACGGCACCCTGGTGGTCGCACCCGACAGAGCCGTTTTCGGTGACGGGGAAGGCCATCAGCTCACGTCCATCGTGCCGCCGTCGAGCTGCACCCGGACGTCCTTGGTGTTCAGCTCGATCCGGTCCTCGGCGTCGAACGTGATCGACTTGGCGCTGATCGTGACGCTGCCGTCGCCCTTCAGCACGATCCGCGCGGCCCCGGCACCGGAGCGGCTTTCGATGAGCACGCTGCCGTCGTCGAGCCCGTCGTCGGGCGCCGGCCGGTCCGGGACCCTGGTGAGCTGGTCGGTCACCCGCAGCACGAACCGCGCGGTCTCGATCACGCGGGTGCCGTCCCCGTCGACGAGGTCGTGGCTCGCGAGGCCGTCCGGCGGCACCTGCCGGTCCGGGTCCTGCAGGTGCTCCCGCTCGTCGATCCCCACGGGCAACGCCAGCCAGTAGTCCCCCGGCCGGCCGTTCGGCCCCCCGCCCTGCCGCCAGAGCGCCCCGACGTCGACGAAGTCCGCCGAGCTGCCGCCGACGTTGGCCAGCACCACCCGGGTGCCGGGGTAGCGCGGCAGCACGAGGCCGTAGCTGCCCCACGCGAACGGCGTCACGTACGGCACCTGCGTCAGCTCCGCGTGCGCGTCGGCGGTGATCTCGGTGCGCTGCGCCGCCTGCGGCCGCCCGTCCGGCGCGGTGTCGGAGTGCCAGACCTCGCTGGTGTGCTTGGGCGTGTCCGGCGACACGGCGTGGTCGTGGATCACCGCGGGCCGCGCGCGCGTCACACCGAACGCCCGGCCGGTCAGGTCCCCGATGACGTCGCCGATGGTGCTCGCCGCGCCCTGGGCGCTGTCGGCGAACGGGACGCCGGACCGCCGGGCCCGCTGGGCCTCCTTCGCCGTCCCGGGCGTGATCTCGTCCCACCCGTCGTCCGCGCCGGCCAGCACGACCGCGCGGATCGTCGTGAGGAACCCGCGTTCGCGCGAAATCTCGTGGCGCACCTCGATGATCCGGCACACCGACGCGTCGGCGTCCGGGTCGGCGACCCCGGCCGGCAGGTTCGGCACCGACGTGAGCAGGGTCGCGCCGAGGCTCGGCGGTTCGGTGACGGCGAAGTCCTCCGGTGGCAGCACCGGGGAGACCCGGTCGCCCGGTTTCAGGTCCGGTCGTCCCAGCGCCGTCACGGAGAACGTGCTCCGCGGCGCCCGCGGGCCGAACAACCCCGGCGGGAGCCGGGAGTCCCGGGGCAGGTCCGCGCCGCGCTCGACGGCGAGCAGGCCGCTCTCGTCGTCCATCGGCCGCTCGCCGTCCAGCCGCGGAGCGTCCGCCCCGTCCTCGGTCCACTTGCCCACGTGCAGGGTCCCGTCGCGGATCACGGCCGTTTCCTGGCTGTAGAGCCCGAGCGTGCCCTGCACCTGCGCGCTCAGCTCGGCCATGGCGGCCAGCGCGGTCCCGGGCGGAACGGCGGCGTAGTCCTGCACCCCCGGCGTGGGCTGTGCCTTCGCCAGCCCGTGGCCGACCACGGGCACGTCGGCACCCGCGACGTTCCCGATCGCCACCTCGAGGCCGTTCGCGTTCGCCCGGCCGGCGAAGCAGCGGCCCTCGACGCGGCGCTCGGCCAGCCGGGCCACCACCCGTTCGCGCGCCTTCGCCACGACGTCCATCCGCCGCGGGCCGGGCCGCCGCCACAACCGGTCCACCCGGAGCTCGGCGACCAGGCTGCCGTCCGGCGGGACCGGGGTGGTCGCCGACAGCGGGTTGTCCAGCCCGGTGAACCTCGCCAGCCCGCCGAGCACTCCGGTCGGCGCGTCCTTCCACCACAGGTGCAGCGACGCGTCCAGCGGCGTGCCGGGCGCGAGGCTGATCTTCCGGTAGTCCTCGGCCGTCATGCCCTCGACGACGAACTCGTAGCTGCCTCCGGTCAGGCCGGCCGGCAACGACGCGCTCACCGTGCCGGAATAGGTGTCGCTGCCGACGGTGCACAGCTCGGTGCCGCGGACGCCGTGGCGGAACACCAGCGCCCACGCGGGCACCGTGCCGGGCACGACCTCCTGGCCGCGCTCGAACGTGAAGCCCTTGAAGGCCATCACCTCTCCTTTCCCAGCTGGGACAGCAGCACCGGGACACCGGGGTCGCCCACCGGGTGCGGCGGGCCGTCGTCCGGCGCCGGCGCGAGATCGCGCCAGCGCAAGGAAAGCCGGCTGCCGAACCGGCCGGGGCTGCGCAGGGAACCCGCGGTGAGCACGAGTTCGTCGACGGTCACCTCGACAGCGGCCGTTCCCGGCGCGCCGGTCAGGCGGACTCCGACACCGGCCACGACCGGGACCGTCGCCCCGATCGCCCCGGTGACGAGCAGGGTCAGCCGCGGCCACGCGGCGGCGTACTCGCGGAAAGCCGTGCCGTCACCGGGGTCCGCCGTGGTGAACACGACGGCGGACGGGTCGGCGGCGAGCACCGCACGGGCCACCCCGAGCGGTACCGCGAGCACGAGCGCGCGAGCCGCGTCGAGGTCGATCCGGACGGGCAGCCCGGCGGTCAGCTCCTGCCGGACGACCTGGACGGCCGGGTCCGGCGGGGGCGCGGTGACCGCGAGCAACGGGCGGGAGATCAGTGCGGGCAGGGTCCTGGACATCGTCGCCCCCTCAGACCGGCAGTGCGTCGGTCAGGGCGCCGACACCGATCGACGAGACGTCGAGCAGCTTCGCGAGGCTGCCCGGGCGCGGCAGGTGCACCAGCCGCAGCGCCACGTCGAGGGTGTCCCGCCGCTGCGCGCTCTGCGAAAACGTCAGCGACTGCACCGCGAGGTCGGTCCGGATGGTCGCGGTCGTGATCAGCACCAGGCCGCTCTGCGTGCCGCCGGTGACCCGGGACAACGCGGTGCCCTGCCTGCTGGACTCGGCGAGGTTCTCCAGCGCGACCTTCCAGGTGAAGCGCAACGGGCCGAGCAGCACGGCGCTCAACGACAGCGAGTCGTCGTGACTGACCACCGCGACCCGCCGCCGGGTCCCGCCGACCTGCGGCACGAAGTACGCCGAGTCGATCGACAGCTGGGTCACCGCCCACAGCGGCACCGGCACGATGCCGTCGGAGAGCACGGCGCTCGGGGTGTGCAGGTACGGTTCGAAGAAGCTCATCGTGTTTCCCCTCCGCGGGGCTCGGTGCCCGGCTTGCGCAGCCGTTGCTGGATCTCGGTGAACCGCGTGCGCAGGTCGGCGAAGTCGATCTTCAGGTCCTGCAGGCGCTGCTGCAGGTAGCTCAGCTCGCCGCCGGCGTTCGTGATCACGCGCCGGACCCGGATGTCCGGGTCGTCGAGGATCGCGGCCGCCTTGGCCTGTCCCTCGGGCGTGGCGAGTTCCGCGGCGGACAGGCCCTTCAGCCGGTCCCGCGCCTTCGCGAGGCGGCCGGCGGCGTCCGCCACCCCCGACGCTTCCCCGGTGAGCGGGTCCGGGAGGTCCTGCACGCGCTTGGTCAGCTCGACGACGTCCTTCTGGACGTTCTTCCCGATGTTCTCGACCAGGCTGCTCACCTCGCCGAGGCCGGCCTGCGAGAGCGTCTTGTTGTCGCAGAGCCAGATTTCCCGGCTGCCCTTGACGAGCACGATGAAGTCGGTGCCGCCCACGGTGACGCCGATGTCCGGCGCCTTCAGCACGAGCACGTCCTTGCCCAGCTGGAACACCGCGGCGAACTCGCCGACCATGCCGCGGACGTGCTTGCTCATGATCACGTCGCGGACGTAGACCTCCAGCGAGACCAGGGGTTTGCCTTCGGCCGCGTCCCGCACCGCCTTTTCCAGCCAGGCGCCGGAAAGCTCCTGCAGGTGATCGGGGTTGCGGGTGCCGAGGTCCCGCAGCAGCGCGGAACTCCGCAGGGCCTCGGCGACCTGCCCGGCCGGCGGCAGTCCGAGCGCGGTCACCTGGCGGTCCAGCTGAGCGGCCCGGGAGCGGGCGTCGGGCGAACCGCCGACGCCGGCTTCCACCGCACGCCGTTCCGCCTCCCGGGCCCGGTTCAGCGCGATCAGCGCGCGTTCGAGGCCGGCCCGTTCGTCCGCGCCGAGCCCGTTTTCCGCGGCGAACCGGTCCATTTCCGCCGTGCGCCACGGCACGGGAACGCCCTGCGCCTGACCGGGCCGTTCCTCGCCGAGGGCCATGGCCCGCACGAATTCGGGGTCGACGGCCGCGACGCGGTCGAGCACCGCCCGCTCCCCCGTGGGCAGCACGTGGTAGGTGGCCTGCACCCGCGCGTCCGGCGGGCGGCTGCCGCGCAGGCCGCCGCCGAGCGCGTACGCCGTGTCGGGCGTGCGTGTCATGCCGATCGCCTCCGTCACCTGGGCCAGTTCCTGGTGCCCCAGCACGCCGTTCAGTTCCTCCAGCACCCGGATCGCCGCCCCGGGCCTGCCTTCCAGCGCCGCGTCCACTGTGGACCGCCGCAGGTGCCGGGCGCGGCGCAACGGCAGGCGCAACGGCTCGGGCAGCGCGTCGATGCGCTGGTTCACGCGCCGGGACGCCCACCGCGGCCCGTCCGCCGGCCGCGGTGCCGGGGCCCGGGCGGGCGCCTGGGCGTCGAGGTCCGCGAACGGGTCCGCCACCGGCTCCGGCGGCGCCTGCGGCACCGCTTCCGGCGCGGCGGCGGGCGCTTCCGGCGCGGTGCGCAGCTGCTGCTGGGCCCAGACGTCCGGCGGGACCAGCTCCTTGCTCGCCTTGCGCAGTCGTTCCAGCGCCGCGCGCAGCCCCGCCAGCTCCTCGGTCCGCAGCTTCGCGCGGAACGCCTTCCGGTAGTAGCCGTCCACCTCCTGGCGCAGCCGGCCGACCCGCTCGACCGCCGCGCCCATCTCGGTCACGTAGCGCTCGCCGAGGTTTTCGAGGGCCCGCAGCACCGACCGGTCGAGGTGTTCGCCGACCAGCTTTTCGGGGATGCCGGCGGCCTTGGAGATGTTCTCGACCGCTTCGCGCAGCCGCGGGAACTCCCGCACGCGCGCGCTCACCCGCGCCGCGGCCGCGGGGTCGACGACGACCCGGGCGCGGCCCGTCACGACCCCTCCCCCGGGTTCGCGGCCACCGCGGCGGCCATCGTCCGCTTGGCGTGCCCGGCGATCTCGGCCTTCGGGACCGTGCCGCCCAGCCGGTACTCGGCCGCCACGGACTCGGCGAATTCGCCGGCCACCGCCGACAGCGCCAGGTTCAGCACGTAGCCGGCGGTGAGCTGGGTGAGGAAGCTCTTGACGAAGTGCTCCGCGGTGATCGCGGCCAGGTGCCCCGCCACCTCCTCCAGGCTCCGCCGCAACGCCGCCGACGTGACCGCGTTCAGCTCGCCCTTGGCCAGCGCCCGCACGTCGGTGAGCGCGTTGCGCACCAGGGTGGGCAGCTCCGGCGCGATGGCGAGGAAGCCCTGCAGCCACGCGCCGGCCAGCTCCGCCTCGACCTGCGCGCGGGAGAGGATGTCGTCCCCGCCGAGCAGCGACCGCTGCAGGTCGACGTGCTCGTGCGCGGTGTGGATGCCCTCCGCGGCCTGGAACAGCCCGAGGACGAACGCCGCTTCGGGGAAGAACACGGCCAGCAGCGTGAAGCCGGCCAGCTCGAAGAACTCGCGGAACCGGGCCTTCGCGATCTCGTGCCCGGCCAGCGCCGCCAGTCCTTCGACGTAGATGTGCTCGTCGCCGAAGATCGACGCGCCGCTCTTGCCCTGGGTGAACATGCCCCGCAGCCGCTCGTCGGCCAGGTTGTGCACCCCGGTCAGCCGGGCGTGCAGCTCGGTGCTCTCGTCCGGCTCGAAGCTCGCCAGCCCGTACGCGACCATCCGGTCTTCGCGCGCTTCCTGCGTCTTCTCGCGGTTGGTCTGCTGGATCTCTGCCAGCACCGCGAAGAACTCGCGGTCGACGGCGTCGGTCACCACCTGCCCGGCGGTCCGCGCGCCCACGCTGTCCAGCTGCCGTGCGGTGCGCAGCCGGCGCACCACACCGGCGAGGTCGGCGAGCTTTTCCAGGAACGGATCCGTCAGCTGGGCGGTCGACCGCAGGTTCTTCACCTCGGCCTCCACCTCTTCGAGCGTGTGCCAGCCGCCTTGGGCGTCCTGGATCCGGTACCCGGTGCGGAACGGGTCGCGAGCGGGGTCGGTCCGGCCGGGGAAGACCGGGGTCCGCACGACCTCGACCCCGTCCACCGACTTGTGGCCGTGGCCCGGCTCGGGGCCGATCCGGGCGGTGACGTCGTTGATCGCCTTGGCCCGGCGCAGCTTCGCGAGCAGCTCGGACAGTTCGGGGAGCTCGGCGAGCAGAACCGACAGGACGGCGCGGGTGGCGGGCAGCCAGTCCGTGCTCGCCAGCCGGCCGGCGATGTCGGTCGCGCTCTGCTCCAGGCGTTCCAGCAGCGCGTCCTGGCAGGCGGCGATGAACAGCGACGCGACCACCTTGCGGCGCAGCGGGAAGTAGTCGCGGTGCAGGTAACCCGCCCACTCCGCGGCGTGCCCGGCCAGCGGGCAGGGCAGCTTCCGCGCCTTGTCGCGGGCCAGTACCGCCCTGGTGTAGGCGAAGAACAGGACGTTCACCGCTTCCAGGGCCGTGACGAGGTGGCGGAGCACGTCCTGGCGAGCCTGTGTGCCCACGAGCCACCCCAGCCCTTCGCTGCGCCGCGTGATGACGGCGAGCGCGGCGAAGAGGAACGACCCGATGAACCGCGGCGCGGGCAGGGTGAGCTCGGCGGTGATCGTGTCGATCAGGTCGCCGAACGAACCGTCGTCCCAGTCGGACACCTCCAGCTCGTGCAGGTAGGGCCGGTCCGGGTCGGCGTTTTCGGCCGCGTCCGGGTCGTAGCGCAGGGGCTCGCAGTCGCTGCCGTACGGCTTGCCGGGGGTCTGCGGCACCTCCTCGGTGAGCACGAGCACCGGCAGCCCGGCCCGGTCGGTCAGGCCCGCGCGACCGGCGAACCACGCCACCGGGGTGCCACCGAACCGGTATTCGTACAGCGCTCCCTTCAGCCGGTACCGCTGGGCACGGGCCGCCGCCCGCGCCGCGAGCCGGGGCTCGGGAACCTCCGGGGTGGCCGCGCGCCAGATCCGCACCAGTGCCGCGCTCAGCTCCTTGCGGAAGGCGGCTTCGTCGGCGGCTTCGGCCACGAGGTGGAACGAGTCGGGGTGCCCGGCCGCGTAGCCGGGCACCGCCTCCGCGTCCCGCCCGTCCGGCGGCAGCACGAACCGGTTCAGCTGGGTGCTCCAGGCCACGCCGAACGACCCGTCGCCGCCGGCGTCGACGAACAGCATCACCGCGGCACCGGCGGAATCCGCCGCGATCACGAGCACGCGGGGCGGGCGCGGTTCCCCGCCGTAGGAGACGGCGAGCGCGTCGAGCACCTCGTCGCCGGTGGCGAACCGCCGCAGCCGGGTGGTCGTGCGGCCCGGCGGCGCCGGCGCGGCCACCGATCGCAGCTTCGCGACGGCGGTCCGGACCGCGGCGTGCGCGCTGGCTTCCAGGTGCGCGGCCGCCCACGCCGGCACGGGCGCGCCGAGGAACCGCACGCTCACGTCGGGTGCCGGGCCGGTGCCGGCCGGGAGCCCGGCCCGGGACGCCCGGTCGGCGGTCCGGGCCGCGGCCTCGACGGCCGCTTCCCGCACCAGGTCCAGCACGTGGGTGTCCAGCGGATCGCCGGTCAGGTCCAGCCGGATCCGCACCGGCATGCGCACGGTCGTCACGTCAGCCCCTGCAACGCCGCGGTCAGCCGGTCCAGAGCCGTGGTCACCAGCTGGTCCGGGTCGTACGGCGCGACCACGCGCACCTCGATCTCCACCGGGAACTGGAACACGAGCTCGGCCGGCCCGGACTCGTCACCCTCGGACGGCAGGATGACACCGCTGCCCTCACCGGGAACCAGGTCGTCGAGCACGGTTTCCTCCTCTTACAGCGCCGACTGCAGCGGACCGGACGTCTTCGCGCCGCCGGCGTCGGTGGCGTCCACCTGCATCGAGAAGCCGGAGAACGTCGCCTGCGGGGCGCCGGCCACCGTCGCCGCCGTGGGCGCCGCGCTCGTGATGACGCACCGGCTGAGCACGATCGTGGAGAACGACCAGTCGTCGCCGCTGCGCTCCTGCATCGAGATGCTGAACTCGCTCGCGTTCAGCGCGAGCGCGGTCAGCTGCGCGGTGGCCGGGCCGATCGCGTTGACCGTCAGCGAAAAGGTCAGCGAATACGGCTGGACGACCACGCCGACGTGCGTGCGCTCGATGCTGTGCAGCGGCTCGGCCGTGGTGGCGAACGTCGGCGTGAACGACTGGATCGGCGAGATCTCGTGGTCCACGCCCTTGTCGTCGGTGTATCGCACGGCGAGGCGGGTGTTCCAGCTGGTTTCGGGACTCGACATGGTGGCTCCTGGGTCAGAATTGCGGGGCGAGGGTCACGTTGAGCCGGTGCACCGCGGGCCCGTACGTGATGCTGATGAGGACGGACACCTGCCGGGTCTGGCGGGCGGTGACCACCTGGGCCTGCTCGGCGGTGCTGCGGGCGCTTTCCGGCAGCGCGAGGATCGCCAGCAGCGGGATGCTGACGGCGAAGTCGTCGATCACCGCGCCCAGCCGCAGCGGGCCGAGGATGCCCTCCACCCGCACGCGCACCGCGGTCAGGCCGGCCTTGGTGACGCGCGCGTCCCCGATCGTGCCGATCAGCCCGGCCCGCAGCCGGAACTCGATGTCGTCGAGCACCCGGCAGATGTCGACGTAGTTGCGTGCCGGGTCCGACGAGAACGTGCCGCCGTCGCCGAGGAACAATCCGGTGCCGGGCACCAGCGCCGGGTCGATCAGCGGGATGGCGCCCTGGCCGGCCAGCCCGGTGACCTCGGCGGGCACGTACTGCTGGGTGACCGGGATGGTGAAGCCGCGCACCTGCTTGAGCACGACGCTGGTGGCCGGGGCCTGGCCGGCGATCGCGCCCATCACGGCCGCGGCCGCGTCGGCGACCGGGTTCGGGCTCACCGTCTCGTCGGTGGTCGCGCCGCGCGCGGCGACGAGGATCATCCGGCCGGTCGCGCTCTTGAGCGCACCGTAGGAGTTGGCCGCCAGCACGGTGTCCACGTAGGTCGCGGACCGCGCGGTGGCCGGGTCGATCATCGCGACCGCCAGCCGCCGGTTGCCCGCCGCCGACGTGTTCTCGACGTGCTCGGCGAGCGCGCGCAGCCCGGTCGCGGGGGTCCCGCCGTTGGTGGCCGCGCCGACGTTGGTCTCCCCGGCCAGGCAGACGAACGTGACGTCGTCCGCGGCCTCGAGCCCGGCGAGCGCGGCGGCGTAGTTGCCCGCCGCCGGCGTGCGGACGCCGTAGATCTTGGTGGGCCGCGGGTCCTGGGCGAGCACCAGGTCGAGGCTCTTGCTCAGCGCGGTCGCCGCGCCGGCCTTGCCGAACAGCGCGAGTGCCTCGGCGTGGGCGGTGACGACCAGCGGCGTCGACGCGGGCGCGGTGGCACCGTCGGCGTTGCCGACGACGGCGACGACGCCGGGCGAGCGTTGCGCGGCCGGAACCAGCGCGCTGGTGTCGATGACGACGTCGACAAAGGGGAAAGCCGGTTGCACGAGGGTGGCCATACCGATCTCCGTACGTGGTTCGGGCGTGGTCGATGCGCGTTTCGCGCGGGACTTGGTGGTCATGCGGGCTCCGTGGTGGTGATGACGGCGACGCCCTGGCCGGCGAGCCAGCTCCGCGCGGCGCCCAGCCGGTCCGCCCGCCGCTGGTCCGGTGTCGCGCCGGTCCGCGCCCCGGGCCAGCCGGGGTCGTCGAACGTGGTGCCGGGCACGACCCAGCAGACGAGCCGGTCGAACCGGCGCTCCGGTGCCCCGGGCGGTGCGTCGGCGACGGGGTAGCGGGCGGCGCCGAGCCGGGCGGCCGGCGTCGCCCGCAGCAGATCCCGCGGGCTGGTGTCCGCGCCCGCGGCGAGGAACGCCACGAGCACGGGCAGCGGGACCGGCGCCACCGGCGGATCGGCCCCCGGCGTTCCCATCCGGACGGTGGCGTCGAGTGCGACCGGATCGTCCACACCGGACTGCTTCGCGGTGACGTCCACAATGGTGCCGTCCAGGACCGCCGTGCGGACCACGACGGCTCCGGACCACACCGCGTCGGCGGCGACCGGCGGGACCTGCCCGGTGTCCCAGGACGCGGCGACCTCCCACGGCACCGGTTCCCCGGTCTTGCGGAACTGGGCCAGCGCCGACACCCGGGCGTCGAGCGGCACCGCGAGGTCGAACCGGCCGAAGACGCCCGTCACCGGTTCGGCTACGAGCGCCGGGTCCAGTTCGTAGGCCACGGTGCCGATCGCGAGCAGCGCATCGGCGGTCAGCACGGAAGCGCGGGCCGCCGGATCGGCGAGCCGCAGCACGATCTCGCTGGCGACGTCCATGGGACCACCGTGGCAAGGCCGGTCGACAACCCGTCGACAACCGGTCGACAGCACGGGAGTTGGGCCGAACGGACCTGTATCCACACCGGCGCCCGGTACTCCTGTAAGAGATGGGGACGGACAGCCCGAGCGGTACCGGCGCGGCTCAGGGACAGGCACGAGCGGAGTTCCGCGTGCTCGGCGCGTTCGAGGTCCGGCTGCACGGCAGGCCGCTCGACCTGGGCGGTCCCCGCATCCGCACGCTGCTCGCGCTGCTGATCGCGAACGCCGGGCGGGTGACCGGAGTGGACACCATGGCGGACGCGTTGTGGGACGTGGACGCCACTCCCGGCACCCCGCGCACGGTGCGGACGTACATGTCCCGCGTACGCCGCTCGCTCGCCCCGGTCGCCGAAGCCCTCGGCGCGGCCGACCTGATCGAGACCCGCGCGGCCGGTTACGCCCTGCGCCTCGACCCGGTGCTCGTCGACGCCCGCGAGTTCGAACAGCTGGTCACGGCCGGGCGGACCGCCTTGGCCGCAAGCGATCCCGTGACAGCGGCGGACCGGTTGTCACGCGCGTTGGCGCTGTGGCGCGGTGACGCCTACGAGGACTTCGGCGGCTCCGTGGCGTTGCTGGGCGAAACGCGGCGGCTGCACGCGTTGCGGCTCGGCGCCGTCGAAGACCGCGTCGACGCCGACCTCGCGACCGGCGCGGGCGAGGCGCTGATCGGCGAGCTGACGACGTTGAGCGAGCGGCACCCCGGCCACGAACGGTTGTGGGGCCAGCTGATGACGGCGCTGTACCGGGCGGGCCGCCAGGCCGACGCGCTGGACGCGTTCTCGCGCGCCCGGGCGGTGCTCGTCGACCAGTTCGGCTTGGACCCTTCGCCCCGGCTGGCCGAAATTCACCGCCGGATCCTCGACAACGACGTCCGGCTGCTGCCCGCCGCGACCGCACCGGCACGGCCGGTCACCGTCGCCGCGGGCCGCAACGACCTGCCCGGCGACATCGCCGACTTCGCCGGCCGCGAACCGGAACTGTCGCGGCTGCTGTCCGCCCGGGACGGTGTCGCGCACACCGCACCCACCGCCGTGGTGATCGAGGCGATCGACGGGATGGCCGGCATCGGCAAGACGACGCTCGCCATCCACGCGGCGCACCGGCTCGCCGCGCAGTACCGCGACGCGCAGCTGTTCATCGACCTGCACGGGCACACGTCCGGGCAGGCGCCGGTCACCCCGGCGGCGGCGCTCGACACGCTGCTGCGCGCGCTGGGCGTGGCGGCGGACCGGATCCCCGTCGACCCCGACGCCCGCTCCGCGCTGTGGCGGGCGGAACTCGCCGGCCGCTCGATGCTCGTGGTGCTGGACAACGCCGCGGACGCCGCCCAGGTCCGGCCGCTGCTGCCGGGCAGCGCGCGCGCCCTGCTGCTGATCACCAGCCGGCGGCGGCTGGTCGGTTTGGAGGCGGCGCACACCCTTTCCCTGGACGTGCTGCCGGAGACGACCGCGGTCGACCTGTTCGCCGGCATCGTCGCCGACGACCGGCCCGCCACCGAACCCGGCGCCGTCCTCGACGTCGTCGAGCTGTGCGGGCACCTGCCGCTGGCGATCCGCATAGCGGCGGCCCGGCTGCGCACGCGGCCGGCGTGGACGGTGGCGCACCTGGCCGACCGGCTGCGCCAGGCGGGCCGGGCGCTGGCCGAGCTGTCCGCGGGCGACCGCAGCGTCGCCGCCGCGTTCGCCTTGTCCTACGGGCACCTCGATGCCGCGCAGCAGCGCATGTTCCGGCTGCTGGGCCTGAACCCGGGCCCGGACATCGACGTCCCCGCCGCCGCCGCGCTCGCCGCCGTCTCCCCCTTCGAAGCCGAGCGGCTGCTGGAAAGCCTCGTCGACGACCACTTGCTCCAGCAGCCGGTGACCGGCCGGTTCCGCTTCCACGACCTGGTCCGCCAGCACGCGCAGACCACGGCGCAGACCGAGGAGCCCGAACCCGGGCGGCGGGCGGCGTTGCGCCGGTTGATCGGCTTCCACCTGCACACCGGCCACCGCGGCAGCCGCCTGCTCGACCAGCAGCACCCGCCGATCGAGGTGGGCGAGCCACCGGAGGGCTGCGTCCCGGCCCCGCTCCCCGACGACGGCGCCGCGATGACCTGGTTCGACGTCAACCACGAATGCGTGCTGGCGGCCCGGAAGGCGGCCGAGGACGCCGGGTGGGACACGTGCGTCTGGCAGCTGGCCTGGACGCTCGACAACTTCCACTACCGCCGCGGCCACCTTCAGGCCAACATCACGTCATGGCTGGCGGGCCTCGCGGCGGCGGAACGGCTGGAGGACCTCGCGGTGCAGGCGCGCGCGCACCGCCGCCTCGGCCTCGTCTACGGGCCGTTCGGGCAGGCGTCCGAGGCACTGCACCACCTGAACCGGTCCTTGACGCTGGCCAAGGAGATCCGCGACACGCTCGGCCAGGCGGGCGTCCACTTCGTCCTGGCGCTGCACTGGACGCACGAGAAGGACGACGAGCGGGCGCTCGGCCACGCGATGAGCGCGCTCGAGCTGTACCGCACCCTGGAGGACGGGAAGTGGGAAGCCCGCGCGTACAGCCTGATCGGCGCGTGCCTGAGCCGGCTGGGCAGGCACGAGGAAGCCCGAGGCCACGCGGAGTCCGGCCTGGCCCTGTGCCGCGAACGCGAGGACGTCTACGGCGAGGCCGACGCGCTCGACAGCCTGGCCACGATCGCGGCGGAGACCGGCCGGTACGGCGAGGCACTGGGCCAGTCCCACCAGGCGCTGACGTTGTGGCGCCACCTGGACAACACGTACCGCCAGGCGGGCACGCTCGCCGTGCTGGGCGACGCGCACCACGCCCTCGGCCACCCGGGCCAGGCGCGTGAGGCGTGGCAGCAGTCGATCGACCTGTACCGAGCCCGCGGCCTGCACCCGGCGGCGGACGAGGTGGAGAAGCGAGCGGCGAACTCCGGTTGCGCGCGCGCTTCCGCCCCGCCTCCCCCTGGCCCACCCACCTGACCCGGCGGCGAACGTCGCGAATGACTCATGGGGAACCACCGACACCGCCAATAGGTCATTCGCGGCACACGAAAGTTGCCGCCCGCCGCCGCGACCGAGCACACCGCACCCAGCACCGCCGGACCGACGCGGGCCGCCTCCACCCGGCCAACCCATCCGCGCCCGCCCCGCCGGCACCCACCTGACCCGGTCACGAGCGCCGCCAATGAGTCATTCGCGACACACGAAAGCCACCACCCGCCACCGCGACCGGCCACACCGCACCCAGCACCGCCGTTCGGCCTCGAGCCACCCCTCCTCGCGCACCACCCAACCCCGTTCGGCCTCACGCCACCGAACCCCGCGCACCACCCACCTGCCCCGGCTACGAACGCCGCGAATGGACCCATCGGGAACCACCGACGCCGCCAATGAGTCATTCGCGACGCACAGAAGTCGCCACCCGCCGCCCCGCCCGGGCACACCCCGCACGCCTTGAATGAGTCATTCAGGTCGTCGGAGGTCCTGAATGACTCATTCTGCTCGTATCCAGACCCCTCACCTCATACTCTCAGTGGTGTGGACGGCATCGACAGTCTCCGGCACGCCATCGAAACCATCCCCATCCCCGGCGCCCCGCCCCGGCTGTCGCGGCAGGGGGCCGCCGTCGGGCTCGCGCTCCTCGACACCTCGCTGCGGCTCAACCACGTGCGGCGGCTGACCGAACGGCTGACCGTCGTCGAGCACGGGACCGCGCGGCGCAGCACCGAAGTCGACGTCAGCCTCAAGCTCCTCGACGAAGGACAACGCCAGGCCACCGCGCAGCTGCAGGACCTCATCGGCCAGGAACACGGCGAGCGGGCCGCCTCCCGTCCGGCGCGGCAGCGGTCGCTGTGGGTGCCGCTGGCCCGGCTGCCGCGCCGGGACGTCTCCCCCATCGACGTCTTCGACAGCTCCGGCCAGAAACTGCCGCGGCTCACCCAGCACGAGGCGTCGCGGCTGGTCGCCGCCGGGCTCTACCGGTTGCTGCGCGGGATCCTCGGCAGCGACGAGAACGCGCAGACCGCCAAGCACGAGCTGAACACCTTCCTCTTCCAGGTGCACGAACCGCGCTGGCTCATCCAGCAGGCGCTGCTGACGCTGCTCACCGAGCGGAACCACCCCGAGGAGGAGTTCGCGCTGGCCACGACCGGCGGCACCGTGCCCGGCTACGGGCGGCAGTGCCGGGAGCTCGCGCTCGGCATCCTCGACGGCTGTGCCGAGCTGCTGGTCGAATACGCGTACCTGCTCAACGTCGCCGTCCGGGACTACATGCTCGTGGTGGCCCTCGACGACTCCGTCGAAGAACACCGGCTCAGCTACGAAACGCCGCTGCACGTCGACGCGCGGCAGCCCGTCGCGAAAGAGCAGTGGCGACGGCTGGCGGCGAGCCGGCGCGGCTACGTCGTGAGCTACCAGACGATGATCCCGGCGACGCTCAAGTCCTACCACCTGGTGGCCCGGACCGCGCCGCAAGCCGAGATCTCGCGGATGTACCTGTCCACCGACGCCGATCAGCACCAGGTCGAAGGCCTGGCCGCGGACCTCGGGTCCCTGGCCGAACGGCAGGACGCCGCGCCGCTGCAGGAGGCCGACGGTGCCCGGCACAAGATCCTGGAGCTGCAGGCGCAGACCGTGCTTCGCCGCCTCGCCGACCTGCTGCGCCGCCGCAAGTGGGAGGCCGGCCAGTCCGGCGTCGAGCTTTCCCCGCGCAGCCTGCCCGCCAGCCACCGGCTCGCCGCCGCGGCCACCACGGGCGAAGCGGTGCGGACGGGCACCAACGAGCTGGACAACTCGCTGCGGCGGCACCCGGAGTTCACCGCCGCGAACCTGCGCGAGGCCGCGCGCGAGCTGACCGACCGCGAGTTCGGGCAGGACCTCGTGCTGGTCAACGGCATCTCCGACAACGAGGCACGCGCGTACTGGCGTCGTTCCGGCGGCCGCGACTCGCGCGGCGACCACGTCCGCGTGCGCGCGACGCTCGTGCTCAAGGACTCCACGAAGTCCGGTCCGCTCAACGTGACGTTCTACGCGCTCGCCGTCGCGACGGTGTCGTTCGTGCTCGGCTGGCTGCTGGTCGGCAGCCCGTGGCCCTACGGCCGCGAAGCCACCGAAGCGCTCGGGCACATCGGCGACGGCCAGTCCGTGATCACGATGCTGCTGCTGTTGCCCGGTTTCCTCTACAGCCGGCTGTCGCTGCCGCCGCGCCGCACCGTGCTCGGCTACCTCGGGACGCTGCCGCAGGCGCTGGTCCAGCTGAGCATCGCGGCCATCGCCGGGTTCGCCGCGACCGTCGCGACGCAGAGCCGGGGCGAAGTCGTGCAGGTGGCGCTGACCGTCGCGGTGGCGCTGCCGGTCATCGCCGCGCTCGTGCTGTTCGGGCAGGCGTCCTGGCGCGAATCGGCGATCCCGCTCTCGCGCATCGGCGCACCGCGGTGGGCGGGGACCGGGGCGTGGGACCGCCGTCAACCGCTGGAAGCCGACGTCCGGTTCGACTCTTCGGGGGGATGGTGAGGATGCGCGGCCAACGGGTCTCCGTGCGCAACGTCGCCGACCTGGCGCGCGCGGGCTTCGAAATCACGCGGCAGCCGGTGACCAAAGTGGACTTCGAGGTGCACCACGCGATGGCCCGGCACGGCTACCTGCGCGAGCTGGTGACCGCGGACGCCGGCGACGCCGTGTTCCTGGAGACGCTGTGCTCGGCCACGAACGGCGCCGGCGTCGTGATCGGTACCCGTACCCGCAAACCCCTCGACGGCACCGAAGTCGTCGAGCACGTCGACGGCCGCCGGCCGGCGGAACCCCCGCAGCAGAACGACGGCGGCTGGGTCTTCCACCAGACGACGTCGCCGAACCCGACGTTCATCTACGAGTCCGAGCAGACCTTCGAGGGCCTGATCGCGATCGACCCGGCGGCGCGCGAGGTCTGCGAGTGGCACGGCCTGGCCGTGCGGGACCTGGTGAAGGAGATCTCCGACGCGGCGGCCGCGTTCATCGACGCGCCGCTGTTGTCGCTGCAGTGCCCGGCGCAGCTGCCGCTGGTCGTGAAGACCCGCAACCACGACCTGCGCACGCGCAAGGAGGTCGCGTCGCCGTGCGCGTCGCTGGCGGTGCGGTTCGCGATCGCGTTGCGGGACGTGTCCGCGGCCGCGCGGTTCGAGCTGGCCGACCGGTTCCGCGAGCTGTGCGAGAAGCACGGCTACAGCTTCTGGCTCGCCGACACGCGGCCCGGTCACCGGCAGGGCAACTGGTTCGAGGTCTACCACGCCGACGGCGAGTTTTCCCCGCTGTACAAGGGCGACCTCCGCTCCCGCCAGCGCGTCGGCGCGTGCCTCCCGGTGACCTTCGTCGGCCCGGCCCGCATCGGCTCGACGCACGCGATCGTCTCGTTCCTGCAGCGCTACCCGCAGGTGGGGGTGGCCGGCTGCGCGGGCACGACGCTGTCCGACGTGGCGTTCGTCCACCTGCAGCTGTCGATCCACGGCGTGGCGGCGGACCGGCTGAACCGCATCCTGGCCAAGCTGCTCGCCGAGTCCTCGACCCCGGCCCGCCCGCACAAGCTGCTGCGCGAGCTGTTCAAGCGCCTCGGCCTGCCCCCGGACCCGGACGGCCCGGCGGAGACCACGGCGGACCCGACGGCCGACTACCAGACGTTCGCCGGCCCGGCGTTCGCCTACCGCCCGTTCCAGATGCCGGACTGCCTGGCGGTCTGGGTCTCGTGGGAGATCGCCCGCCAGCACCGCGGCCTGGCCGCTCCCCTGGACTGCCTGTACCGCGCCCTGAGCCAGGTCGCCTCGGCGGGCGACCTGGCCACGGTCGAGTACCTCATCTGCCGCGCGACGGAGCAGTCGGTGATCCGCGGCAAGGCGAAGCTCGCGATCCCGAAGTCGGTCCTGCGCCAGTTCGCGTCGGGCGGGAACGAGCTGCCGGCGTCGAAGCTGTGCGCGATGGTCGAGGAGGCGTGGAAGGCCCAGGTGGACCGGTCCGGGGTGGACGGGGTGAGCGAGCTGACGGTCGCGTGGCGTGAGTCCTGGCTCGGCCACTGGACCTACTCCTGACCCGCCCGCGGTCGTGAGTGGGAACAGTGTTCTAACCCTGTTTCCCACTCACGACCCGCTGCGGCAGGGCACCTACAGGCGCTTCTTCACCTCCGGCTTCGCGTGGGGCTCGGCACCGGTGCCAGTTCCGGTGCTCGTCGCCGGAGCGCCGCCGATGTCCGACTCGATCGCCGCCGTCACTATCCGGTTGCGGTCACCCGACGACAGCACCCCGTTGCCCACCAGCTCCTGCGTCACCGCCTTCACGTGCTTCACGAAGCGGTCGTGCGACGCGTACTCCGCGTTCTCGTCGATGACGTCGTTGATCGTGCAGCCGTTGCCCGTGTCGATGTTCTCCACCTGGCTGTCGACGCCGCCGATCACCACCGTGTCGCGGGTGTCCGAGTTCGGGCACGCGTCCGGTGGGGGCGGGGCCGCGACCACCGTGAACGTCCCCGACACCTCCGCCGAGACGTTCCCCGCGACGTCCGTGGCCCGGGAACGCACCGTGTGCGCGCCCAGGGCGGGCACGACCACCGGGGCCGCGTACCGCGTCCACGCGCCACTGTCCAGTTTGTACTCGACAGAGTCCACACCGGACTCCGCGTCGGAAGAAAGAACCGTGACCGTCGCCGAACCCACGTAGTTCCAGCCGCCGTCCTGCTTTCCGGTGACCTGCAGCGTAACCACAGGTGCCGTGGTGTCCCCGCCCGCGACCACCGCGAAAGACACCGAACCCTCGGGAGACGCGTTCCCGGCGACGTCCCGGGCGCGGTAGCCCACCGTGTGCGCGCCTGCCGCGGTCACCGGAACCGGTGCACTGTAAGCGGTCCACGCCCCACCGTCCACCTTGTACTCCACCGCGCCGACGCCGGAACCGGTGTCCGAAGCCGTCACCGTGACCGTCGCCTTGCCGACGTAGTTGCCGTCCACGTCCTGGGTACCCGACACCGAAGCCGAGACCACCGGTGCGGTCGTGTCCCGCTTGACCACCGTGAAGTGGGACATCCCCTCCGGGGACGTGTTCCCGGCGGCGTCGGTCGCGCGGAAGTGGACCATGTGCTCGCCCGCCCCGGTCACCGCGACCGGCGCCGTGTAGCGCGTCCAAGCTCCGCCGTCCAGCTGGTACTCCACCGAAGCGACCGCGGAATCCGCGTCGGTCGCCGTCAAGGAAACCGTGGCGACGTCGAGGTAGCTGCCCGCGGGATCGCGGTCACCCGAGAGGGACGCGGTCACCGTCGGCGGTGTGGTGTCGCCCTGTCCCTCGACGATCGTGAAGTGCGCCATGCCCTCTTCGGACGCGTTCCCGGCGACGTCGGTCGCCCGGTAGTGCAGCATGTGCATGCCCACCGCGGACACCACCACCGGCGCCGAGTACGCGGTCCACGTGCCGCCGTCGAGCTGGTACTCGACCGAGGCCACCCCGGATCCCGCGTCGGTCGCGGTCAAAGACACAGTCGCCGACTCGATGTAGTTCCCCGAGGGATCCTTGTCCCCCGCCACCGCGGCGGTCACCACCGGCGGCGTGGTGTCCCCGGTGCCGTCGGAGACGACGAACTCCCCCACCATCGCGCTGTGGCCGGGGATCGTGCAGAAGTACCGGTACTTGCCCGGCGTCAGCGTCACGGTCGCTTCGTGCCGCCCGTTCTGCGGGTCGAACGGGTTGGCCAGGATGTTGAGCGAGACGTCGTGGTTGTAACCCGGCGTCGAGGTGTCGAACGTCAGCGTGTGCGACATCCCGGTCGTGTTGCCGGTGGCTTCGCTGTTCTCGAAGACGATGGTGGTCTCGCCGGGCAGCGCGCCGGTGGGCGCGGACGCGTATTCGGTGGTGCTGTTGTTCCCGGTCCAGGTCAGCGTCTGGACCGGCGCCGCCACCGCGGGGGTGGCCAGCCCGAGCACGGCCAGCAACCCGGCCAGCAGCACTGTGATCAGTCGTGGGGACATCGCCGGAAGACCCTTCCTGAAGGGGTCGTGAGTGGGAAACAGTGTTGGGAACACTGTTTCCCACTCACGACCCGCGGCGGAGCTACAGCTGCCGCACCCGGATGTTGCGGAACTCGATCAGGTCGTTGTCGCTGTGGTTCTGCAATCCGATGAACCCGCTGACGAACTGCCGCAGGTCGGTCAACGGGTCGCCCGCGCGCGACGACTGCTGGCCCGGCGTGTTGTCGAACTCGTTGATCACCACGCCGTTGCGGATCATCGTGTAGTGCTGCCCGACGACCTTGATCTCGTACTCGTTCCACGTGCCCTTCGGCCGGGCGCCCGCCTGGTCGAGCGGGCGCGGGTCGAAGTTGTAGACCGACCCGGTCTTCTGCGGCTCACCGGAGTCGCCGTCGTAGATCTGGATCTCGTGACCGCAGTAGATCGCGACCCACGCCTGCGAGTCCCGCGCCGACCCGACCGTGCCGCAGCTGCCCGGCGGGCGCTGGGCCGGCGGTGTCCGCGGATCCGGGAACCGGACGAACACGCCGCTGTTGGCCCGGAAGCCGTCCGGGGCGATGTCCTTGAACTGCACCTTCACCGAGAAGTCGCCGAACTGGCGCTGGGCGTACCAGAGCATGCCCAGCCCGCCGGCCGAGCGGATCGACCCGTCGGGTTGCAGCGTGAACTGACCCGATGGTGCCTGTTCCCAGCCGCGCAGCGACGCCGCCGTGCCGTCGAACAGCGCGTCGTAGCCCGTCGTGCCCGGCTTCCCGATCGGCGACGCCTCGGCCGCCGCGTTCAGCTCGGCCACCTCGGCGTCGTTCAGCACCCCGAGGTCCGACAGCGTCCCGGTGGCCTGCTCGACGTGGTTGACGAACGCCGCGTGCGTGCTCCACGTGCTCTCGTCGTCGATGAAGTCGTCGACCGTGCAGCCACCGCCGGCGTTGCGGTTCACCACCTTCGTGATGCTGTCGCCCAAGGTCACCACCGGGCTCGGATCGGCCACCACGCAGCCGACGTTCACCGAGGTCCGGGTGGTCACCGCCTCGCCGTCCGCGTAGGTCACGGTCAGCTTGGCGGTGAAGAGGCCGGTGCGCGGGTAGGTGTGCCGCGGGTCGGCCTGGGTGGACACCGAGCCGTCGCCGAACTCCCAGCGGTAGGACACCCCGCCGGACTTCGAGCCGGTGAACGCCGCCGTCAGCGCCTTGTTCTGCACCATGGTCGACGACGCGGCCGGCGCCGGGGTCGGCGCGCCACCCGTGTAGCTGATCTTCAGCAGCTTCTGGTTGGCGTCGAGCGAGAAGAACCCGTTGCCGTAGTCCAGGACGTACAGTGCGCCGTCCGGCCCGAACTTGGCGTCCATCCAGCTCTGCACCCGGGTGTCCCCCGCGCCGCCGGGGATGATCTGCCGGAACGTCTCGGCGAACACGGGCGGCTGGTGCGTCGGCACGCCCGCCGGGTCGACGGTCACCGCGACCCGGTTCTGCGCGTTCGACTCGTCGCCGATGAACCACTTGTTGTCCCAGTACGCCGGCCACGCGACGCCGCTGTTCGTGTTGACCAGCGAGCGGTGGTACGTCGGCCCGGACATGACCGCCTGGCCGCCGCCCCGCAGGTACGGCTGGGTGTAGGTGGCGTCCGCCGCGACGTAGGTCGGGATGGACGAGCCCGGCCGCTTCGGGAAGACCGGGCCGCCGCCGTCGGGCGAGTACCAGATCATGTTGTCCTTGATCGGCGGCAGGTTCACCAGGCCGGTGTTGCGCGGCGAGGTGTTGACCGGGTTGTCGCAGTCGTACCAGCCGGTCAGCTCGGCCGCGTTGGTGCTGCTGCGGTCGCGGTAGGGCTGCCGGTTGCCCATGCAGTACGGCCAGCCGTGGTTGCCCGCCTCGGTGATGATGGTCGCCGTCTCGTACTTCGCAGGCCCGAGTTCCGGGCTCGGCGAAGACGCGTCGGGGCCGACCCAGCCCGCGGTCATCCAGTTGTGCACCGGGTCGATCTGCAGCCGCGAGATGTTGCGGACGCCCATCACGTAGATCTCCGGGCGCGTCTTGTCCGCCGGCCCGTTCGGGAAGAGGTTGCCCGGCGGGATCGTGTACGTCCCGTTCGCCTCCGGGTGGATGCGCAGGATCTTGCCGTCCAGGTCGTTCGTGTTGCCCGCCGTGCGGCGCGCGTCCTGGAACGAGATGCCCTTGTAGTCGAGCGTCCAGTTGTTGCCCGAGTACCCGTTCGAGCCGCCCGAGGAGTTGTTGTCCCCGGACCCGATGTAGAGGTTGCCGTCCTTGTCGAACGCCATCCCGCCACCGGCGTGGCAGCAGCTGTGGATCTGGACGTCCCAGGACAGCAGGTCCTTGCGGGTGGCCTGGTCGAGCGTCTGCGCGGTCAGGTTGTAGGTGAACCGCGAAACCGTGCGCTTGCCGATCCGCTTGTCGCGGTCGATCGACTCGTGCGGCATCCAGTAGGCGTACAGGTAGCCGTTCTCGGCGAACTTCGGGTCCAGCGTCAGCCCGAGCAGGCCCTCTTCGTTCTTGACGAGCTCGTCGCCGCTGCCCCGGTTGCCCATCACGCGCAACGTCGTGAGCAGCTTGGGCTTCTTGCTGACCGGGTCCCACTGGTGGATCGTGCCGCAGCCGAGGCCGACGTTCGGGTCGTCCCAGCTCACGACCGGCCCGGTCGGGCAGGCCGCCTTGCCGATGTAGAACACCTTGCCGTCCGGCGCGATGGTCAGCCCGTGCGGCTCGCCGATCTGGTCGAGCTGCCCGGCGGCGTTCTTGCCGGTCAGCTTCTCGACCTTGTAGTTCGCGGCGATCCCGGCCTGGCAGTCACCGCGCACCATGCCGGTGGTCCAGCGCAACGCGCCGAGCAGGTGGCTGCGGAACTTGTCCTCGCCGTAGGACGCCTCGGTGCGGCCCATGCCGGTGTAGAAGGAGCGCCCGCCGTCGTAGTCCCGGCACCAGGAGATCGGGTGGAACGCGCCGTTCGCGCCGACGCCCGGGTTGTAGCCCTTCTCCTCCACCTGCGCGACCGTGTGGACGGTGCCGACCGGGTTGGTCTCCCAGTTGAGCCAGCGGTCGGTGCGCGTCCAGTTCTGCGGCAGCCCGGCGGTGGCCGGGTGCTGCGCGTCGAGGACGTCGACGACCGCTTGCTGCGGCGCCGGTTCGGGCGGCGGCGGGGTCGTCGAGGTGTCCTTGAACAGCTTCAGGTCGGCGAGCTGGATCAGCGGCTCACCCGAGTTCGCGGTGATGTTCAGCCGGTAGTTCGGGTACACCGTCGTGTTGGCGAAGGTGAACGTCCGGGTCTGGAACCGGTCGGTGAACACCTCGTTGGTGCGCGTGTCCAGGTCGGCCCAGGTGCTGCCGTCCGCCGAACCCTGCAGGGTCCAGTTCTTCGGGTCGCGGCCGGGGAAGTCGTTGGCCGACACCAGCGAGTAGCTGCTGACCGCGACCGGGGTGGCCATCTTGTAGGCGGCCCAGCCGGTCGTGGCGAAGGTCAGCCACTTGGTGTTTTCGTTGTTGTCGGCCAGTTTCTCCTTGGTCTCGTTCGGCGGGTTGTCCGCGCTCGCGGTCACCGACGCCACCGCTTCGGGCGTCGGGCGGGCGCCGACCGGGCGCGCGCCGATCAAGCCGGTGAACCACTGGGACGAGTCCTGCGCGCGGGCGGCGTCGGAGATGCCGAGGAACCCGCCGCCGGCCTTCATGTACGCCTGCAGCGCGGCTTCCTGCTCACGCGCGAGCGTCACGCCCTGCGCGGACAGGTAAACGACACCGCGGTAGCGGGCCAGGTTCGCCGTGCTGAACACGGCCGGATCCGACGACGCCGTCACGGTGATGCCGTTGTCCGAGCCCAGCCGCGCGATCGCGTCCGCCGCACGCAGCACGGGGTCCTTCTGGTCCGCGGCGGCGCCGTGGAAGACCAGCACGTTGACCGGCACGTTCACCGCGGCGGGCGCGGCCTGCGCGACCGGCATCGTGATCAGCGGGGCCCCGGCCGCCAGGACCGAGCCGATGGCGAGCACGAGCGCCCCGCGCCTTCCGAACCATCGTCTTTTCATAGCTCCCGTCCTCATGCGTGTGTCCGGCCGTCGGGGTTCATGTCGTGCCCGGCGTGGCCGTGCTCCTTGAACCGGTCGATCGCTTCCTGCGCGCCGTCGGGCAGGCTGCCGTCGGCGTTGCGGACCAGGAACAGGCCCACCATCCCGCCGTCGGAGTGGGTCTGGACGTGGCAGTGGTACATCCACGCCCCCGGGCCGACGCCTTCACCGGCGATCACCTGGAAGCCGAAGGAACTGCCGGGGTCGAGGTTCTTGTTGTCGACGATGGCAGCGTTGTCAGCGGCGCCGCTGAGCATCCCGGTGCGGGTGTCGGCCCAGCGGTGCGCGTGCAGGTGGAAGGTGTGCGGCAGGCTGCCGTACCCGATGCAGACCCACTCGACGCGCTCGCCGAGCCGGGCCTCGAGGATCGGCGTGTCGGGTGCCATCTTGTGGTTGATCATCATCTCGTTGAACACGACGGTGTACTGCTTGCTGGGCAGCAGATCGCCGCGCTTGCGCACGATCAGCCCGCCGTAGAGCCCGCGCGCGAGGCCCGCGGTGCCGTGGTCGGTGCCCATCGCGTGGTCGTGGTAGTGCCAGTAGCCGGCGTTGCCCGGCATCCAGAACCCGCCGCCGGCGTCGTACCGGGCCCGCGTCTTCCAGGTGTAGGTCCGCGTCTCGCCCGGCTTGTTGAACGACGCGTTGAGCGGGGCGCCGTCGGACCCGGTGTCGTAGTTGACGCCGTGCGGGTGGATCGAGAGCCGCTGGTCGGTCCGGTTGACCAGTTCGATCTCGAGGGTGTCGCCCTCGTAGATCTCCAGCAGCGGCCCGGGGATGGTGGCCTTGCCCGGCTCGAGGCCGTAGCCGTAGAGGCCGCCGGGCAGGGCTTCGGCGTAGAGGGTGATCTGGCGGTTCAAGCCCGCCGCGTAGGCCGAATCGGCCATCCCGGCCGCGGGCACGAGGACGCCCGCGGCGGTTCCGGCCAGCATCGACCGACGTGACACTCGCATGCGAAATTCCCCCGGGGTCTCAGAAGCGCACGGTGCGGAGGTACTCGAACCCGACCTTGGCGGTGCTCAGCGGGTCGGCCGGCTGGTCGTGCTCGACGATGTATTCGCCGATGGTGTGGCAGGACGCGGCGAAGATGCGCGGGAAGTTGATGACGCCGGCGCCCGGGTCGACCATCTGCCCGTCCGCGGTCCGGTCCTTGACGTGGTACTGCGTCACGCGCGGGTAGTTGCGCCGGAACAGCTCGACCGGGTCCGCGCCGCCGTTCACCGCCCAGAAGAGGTCGATCTCCAGGTGCACGAGCCGCTTGTCCGTCTTCGCGGTGAGCACGTCGTAGGGCACGACGCCGCCGATCGGGGCGAACTCGTGGTCGTGGTTGTGGTAACCGAGCGCGAGCCCGGCCTTCTTGAAGGCGGCCGCGGCGGTGTTCATGCGGCCCGCGAAGGCTTCCCACTCGGCGATGGTGCCGAAGTTCGCGTACGGCACGACGGCGGAGCGGTTGCCGAGGATCTTCGCGTCGGCGATGGTCTGGTTCAGGTCGCCGTCGATGCCCACGTGCGTAGAGGACGCCTTGAGGTGGCACCGGTCGAGGATGGCGCGGAACTCGGTGGCGCTGCGGCCGTACGTCCCGGCCAGCTCGACCTTCCGGTAGCCGATGTCGGCCAGCGCGGAGAGCGTGCCTTCCGGGTCGTTCTGCAGCAGCGACCGCAGGGAGTAGAGCTGGATGCTGATCTTGTCGAGCGGGACGCGCCGGCGGGCTGGGGAGGCATCCGCGGTGCCGGGTAACGCGATGGCCGCCGCACCCACCGTGAGGGCCGCCGTCGCCACGTTCAGGAATGTCCGTCGGGAGTGCTGCTCAGCTTCATGACCGCACATGGAACTCCCTCATCTCTGGTTGCTGAAAGCCGCGTCGAAAGCCGCCGACGGCTGGTCGAACAGGTGCTCGCGCAGGTACTTCACCGCCTCCGCCGCGCCCCGGAGCCGGTCCATCCCGGCGTCTTCCCACTCCACCGAGATCGGGCCGGTGTAGCCGATCGAGTTGAGCGCCCGGAAGCAGTCCTCCCACGGGACGTCGCCGTGGCCGACGGACACGAAGTCCCAGCCGCGGCGCGGGTCGGCCCAGGCCAGGTGCGAACCGAGCCGGCCGTTGCGGCCGTCGAAGCGCTTTCTCGTGTCCTTGCAGTCCACGTGGTAGATCCGGTCGGCGAAGTCGAGGATGAACCCGACCGGGTCGAGGTCCTGCCAGACGAAGTGCGACGGGTCCCAGTTCAGCCCGAACGCCGGCCGGTGGCCGACGGCCTCGAGCGCGCGCTTGGTCGTCCAGTAGTCGTAGGCGATCTCGGACGGGTGGACCTCGTGCGCGAACCGGACGCCGACCTCGTCGAAGACGTCGAGGATCGGGTGCCAGCGACGGGCGAAGTCCGCGTAACCGTCATCGATGTCATCGCGCGTGACCGGCGGGAACATCGCCACGTACTTCCAGATCTTCGACCCGGTGAAGCCGATGACGGTGTCCACGCCGAGCTTCGCCGCCGCCCGCGCGGTGTCGGCCATTTCGGCCGCCGCCCGCTGCCGGACGCCCTCCGGCTCGCCGTCGCCCCAGATCCGGGACGGCAGGATCGCGCGGTGCCGGGCGTCGATCGGGTCGTCGCAGACGGCCTGGCCGACGAGGTGGTTCGAAATCGCCCACACCTTGAGCCCGTGCTCGGCCAGCAAAGCCAGCCGCGCCGGCACGTAGTCCTCTTCGGACAGTGCGCGGTCCACTTCGAAGTGGTCGCCCGAGCAAGCGATTTCCAGGCCGTCGTACTCCCACTCGGCGGCGAGCTTGCAGACCTCGGTGAACGGCAGGTCGGCCCACTGGCCGGTGAACAGCGTGACCGGACGGCTCATTTCCGCTCCTCCACCGCGGTCCAGGCCGCATCGGCCGCCGCGCTCTTCTCGACGGCGTCGAGCACCCGCTGGACGCGCAGGCCGTCGTCGAAGCTCGGCGCCGGATCGGTGCCCGCGCCGATGGCGTCCAGCAGGTCGGCGACCTCGTGCGTGAACGTGTGCTCGTAGCCGAGCAGGTGCCCCGGCGGCCACCACGCGCCGACGTACGGGTGCTGCGGCTCGGTGACGAGGATCCGCCGGAACCCGGCTTCGGTGCCGCTGCCCTCGTACCACTGGAGCTCGTTCATCGCCTCGAAGTCGAACGCCAGGCTCGCCTTCGACCCGTTGATCTCCAGCCGCATCGCGTTCTTGCGGCCCAGCGCGAACCGGGTCGCCTCGAAGGTCGCCACCGCTCCCCCGGCCAGCCGCGCCAGGAACAACGCCGTGTCGTCGACCGTCACGTCGTCCGTGCCGCCGTTCTCGGCCGGCCGCTGCTGCACGAAGGTGTTCGTCAGCGCCGAGACACCGGTGATCAGGTCGCCGGTGACGAACTGGGCCGCGTCCACGATGTGCGCGCCCAGGTCGCCGAGCGCACCCGAACCGGCACTCTCGCGCCGCAGCCGCCAGGTCATCGGCGCTTCCGGATCGGAAAGCCAGTCCTGCAGGTACACCGACCGCACGTGCCGGATCTCCCCGAGCGCCCCGCTCGCGACCAGCTTCCTGGCGTGCGCGAGCGCGGGCACCCGGCGGTAGTTGAACGCGACCATCGCCCGCACCCCGCGGTCCCGGGCCTTCCGGGCCGCCGCCGCCATCGCTTCGGCCTCGGCGACCGAGTTGGCGAGGGGTTTCTCGCACAGCACGTGCTTCCCGGCTTCCAGCGCGGCGATCGCGATCTCCGCGTGGCTGTCCCCCGGCGTGCAGACGTCGACCAGGCCGACGTCGTCCCGGGCGACCAGCTTCCGCCAGTCCGTCTCGACGTCCTCCCAGCCGAACTTTTCCGCGGCGGCCTTGGCCCGGGCCTCGTCCCGGCCGCCGAGGACGGCGAGTCTCGGCACCAGCGGTGGATCGAAGAACCGGTGGACGCTGCGCCAGGCGTGCGAATGCACCGCACCCATGAACGCGTGGCCGACCATGCCGATCCCGATGGTTTCCCGTCCCGGGCTCATACCCCTCCTTTGGTTCAGCTGGAAAGTCCGCGTCAGGAGTCGAAGCCGACGTCCAGGTACTGGTCGACGTTCTCCTTGGTGACGACCGCCGAGTACGTCTTGATCTCGGCCGGGATGTCGTGCTCGGCCAGGTCGCCGATCCCCTTGGCCTGCCCGAGCAGCCGGGCCAGCGCGACCGCGGTCGAGGCCATCGACGGGCTGTAGAGCACGGTCGCCTTGATCGGCGACGAGTCGGCCTTGATCAGGTTCATCATGTTCTTCGAGCCGGCGCCGCCGACCATGATGAACTCCTTGCGGCCCGCGGTGTCGATCGCGGCGTTGACGCCGATGCCCTGGTCGTCGTCGTGGTTCCACAGCGCGTCCAGCTTGGGCGCGCCCTGGAGCAGGTTCGCGGTCTGCTGCTCGCCGGACTCCGACGTGAACTGCGCCGAAACCCGCGGGCCGACCTTGAACCCGCTGCGCCCCAGCGCGTCCGCGAAGCCCTTGCTGCGTTCCTGGGTCAGCGGCAGCGAGTCGATGCCCGCGACCTCGCCGATGACCGGGTTGGCGACGTTCTTCTTCTTGAGCTCCGCGGCGATGTAGTTGCCCGCGTTGACGCCCATCCGGTAGTTGTCACCGCCGATCCACGTCCGGTACGCCAGCGGCGTGTCGAAGACGCGGTCCAGGTTGATCACCGGGATGCCGGCGTCCATCGCCTGCTGCCCGACCGACGTGAGCGCCTTGCCGTCGAAGGGCAGGATCACCAGGACGTCGACCTTCGCGTTGATCAGCGTCTCCACCTGGGAGATCTGCTGGTTGACGTCGTTGGTGCCCTCGGTGGCGTTGAACTTCACCTCGCTGAACTTCTGCGCCTGCGCCTTGGCGTTCTTGGTGATCGCCGCGATCCAGCCGTGGTCGGCGGCCGGCGCGGAGAAGCCGATGGTGACCGGCTTGCCGGGCTGGGCGTTGGTGCCCGCGTTGGCGACCGGCGCGTTGGACTCCGAGTTCGCGGGCGTGTTCGACGTGCAGCCGGCCAGCAGCGCGCCGGCGCCGACGGCGGCCCCGCCCAGCAGGAATCCCCGGCGGCCGAGGAAGGGTTGTTCGGTCATGACGGCCTCCAAAGGTGGTACTACGGACCGGTCCTGGCTTTCCTGGCCCGGAACTGCAAGAGCACGGCGAGCACGATGATCACGCCTTTGGCGATGTTCTGGATGTCGGTGTCCAGGTTGTTGAGCGTGAAGATGTTCGACAGCACCGTGAAGATCAGCACGCCGATCAGGGTGCCGATCAGCGAACCGCGGCCGCCGGTCAGCAGCGTGCCGCCGATGACCACCGCCGCGATCGCGTCGAGTTCGTAGAACATGCCGTTGGTCGACGCCCCCGCCGTCGTCCGCGCGACGACCATGAGCGCGGCGATTCCGCAGCACAGCCCGGCCACGCCGTAGACGAGCGCGAGGTGGCGCTTGACGTTGATCCCGGCCAGCCGCGACGCCTCCGCGTTGCCGCCCACCGCGTACGTCCGGCGCCCGAACGTGGTGCGGTTGAGCACGACCCAGCCGACCGCGAACACCAGCGCGAACAGCCAGATCAGCGTCGGGATGCCGAGGAAGCTGCCCCGGAAGAAGGCGAGGAAGCCCTGGTCGGCGACGACCTGGGTGCGCCGGCCGCTGATCCGCTCGGCGAGCCCGCGCGCCGAGACGTACATCGCGAGCGTCGCGATGAACGGCACGACCTTGCCGTAGGCGACGAGCACGCCGTTGACCAGCCCGCAGCCGAGGCCGACGGCGAGCCCGCAGACCACCATCACGAAGGGCCCGTAGGACTGCGTCGCCAGCGTCGTCAGCCAGACGCCGGCCAGGCCGACCATCGAGCCGACGGACAGGTCGATGCCGCCGCTGATGATCACGAACGTCATCCCGACGCTGACCACGCCGATCGCGGCGGCCAGCCGCAGGATCGTCGAGATGTTGCTTTCGGTGAAGAACAATTCGGGCCGGGTGAACTGGCCGACCAGGCACAGCACGACGAGCACGCCGGCCAGACCGAGCAGCCGCGGGTCGGCGGAGAAGGTGAACCGCCGCCGCTGCGCGGGAAGCGCTTCCTGTGGTGGTGCTTGGGTTTCGGTCATGCCGCGCTGCCTTCCAGGATCACGTCGAGCACCTCGGCCTCGGTCAGCCCGCCGGAGGGCCGGTCGGCGAGGACGCGGCCCTCGCGCAGCACCAGCACCCGGTCGGACAGCCCGAGCACCTCGGGGATTTCGCTGGACACCAGCACGATCGCCACGCCGGTCGCGGCCAGCTCGTCGATCAGCCGGTACAGCTCGGCGCGGGCGCCGACGTCGACGCCGCGCGTCGGCTCGTCGAGCAGCAGCACCCGGCACCCGCGGACCAGCCACCGCGCGAGCACGGCCTTCTGCTGGTTGCCGCCCGAGAGCGTGCGGACGATCCGCCGGGGATCGGCGGGCCGCAGGTCGAGGCGCCGCAGGCTCGCGCCGGCGTCGTCCAGTTCCCGGGCCCGCTCGGTGAAGCCGAGCTTGGCGTAGCGGCCGAGGCTGGCCAGGGTCACGTTGTGCACCACCGGCAGGTCCAGCAGCAGGCCCTGGCTCTTGCGCTCCTCCGGCGCGAGGCCGATGCCGGCCTTGACGGCGTTGAGCACGCTGCCGGGCCGCAGCGGTTTCCCCTGCACGGCCACGGTCCCGCGGTCGGCCTTGCGCGCGCCGAAGATCGTCTCCAGCAGCTCGCTGCGGCCGGAGCCGACCAGCCCGGCGATGCCGACGACCTCGCCGGCGTGCACGGTGAAGCTGACGTCCTCGAACTCGCCGGTCCGGGCCAGGTTCGCGATTTCGAGGACCGGCGTGGTCTTGGCGTGCCCCTCGTGACGCGGGCCGAAGACGGTCTCGACCTTGCGCCCGGCCATCAGCGCGACCAGGTCGGCGGTCGGCGTCGTGCGGGCGTCGAGTCCGGTGCCGACGGTCCGGCCGTCCTTGAGCACGGTCACCCGGTGCCCGATCCGGCGCAGTTCCTCGAGCCGGTGCGAGATGTAGACGACCGCGACGCCGTCGGCGGTCAGCTCGCCGACGATGCGGAAGAGGTTGTCGACCTCCTCGCCGGCCAGCGCGGCGGTGGGTTCGTCCATCACGAGCAGCCGGGCGTCGTGGGCCAGCGCGCGGGCCATCGACACCAGCTGCTGCCCGGCGGCGGAGAGCTTGCCGACCTCGGTCGACGGGCGGATGCCGGGGTGGCCGAGCCGGGCCATCAGCCGGGCGGCTTCGTCGCGGGCCTGCGAGATGCGCGTGAACCCGAAGCGGGCGCGTTCGTGGCCGAGGAAGATGTTGTCCGCCACCGAAAGCCCGGGCACCAGGTCGAGTTCCTGGTACATGGTGGCGATGCCCAGGCGCAGGGCGTCGACCGGGGAGCCGAGCGAGACGGGTTCGCCCTGCCAGGTGATCTCCCCCGTGTCGGGCTGGTGGGCGCCGGCGAGGACCTTGATGAGCGTCGACTTGCCGGCGCCGTTCTGCCCGAGCAGGCAGTGCACCTCGCCCGGTTCAACGTCGAGGTCGACGCCGTCGAGCGCGCGGACGCCGGGGAAGCTCTTCACGATCCCGCGGACCGAAAGCAGACTCATACCGTGGCCTCCTCGACGAGCGTCGGGTTCGCGAACAGCCGCTCGGCCGCCAGGTGGGCGGCTCCGCGCAGCGGGGCCTTCAGGCCGAGCCGCGACGGCACGACCCGGGCGTGGCCGAGCGGCCGGGCGGCGAGCTCGACGCGGACCGGTTCGACCAGCCACTCGCCGAGTTCGGCGAAGTAGCCGCCGAGCACGACGACGTCCGGGTCGAGCACGTCGACCACAGTGGACAGTGCGACGCCGAGCGCGACGCCGAGTTCGTGCACCGCCGTGACCGCGCGCTGGTCGCCTCGCCGGATGCGGTGGGCGAGCAGGCCGACCCGCCCTTCGACGCCGAGGGCGGGGTCGTGCAGCGGATCGCCGGGCGGGGCCGCGGCTCTCACGACCGCGGCCAGGTTCGCTTTCGTTTCCAGGCAGCCGGTCCGGCCGCACACGCAGCGTTCACCGGACGGGTCGACGGCGATGTGCCCGACCTCGCCCGCGAAGCCCCGCGCACCGCGCAGGATGGCGCCGCCGGAGACGAGCCCGCCGCCGACGGTCGTCCCGCCGCTGAGGTAGAACAGCTCCGCGGGCCCCTCGACCGATTCGGCGAGCGCGCCGAGGTTGGCATCGTTGTCGACGGCGATGGCCTCGGCCGGGACGGCCAGCCGCGCCGCCATCAGGCCGGCGATTTCGGCGTCCCGCCAGCGCAGCGCCGGTGCGAGTCTGAGCACGGCGGCGGCCGAGTCGACCAGCCCGGGCACCGCGATCGCCACCCCGACCGGCGGCCCGGGCAGCACCCGGTGGGCGAGGTGGGCGAGTTCGTCCATGCCTCTCTGCAGGCCGAGCGCGGCGACGTCGACGGTTTCGGCCCGTTCGGCCAGCACCCGGCCGGTGAGGTCGGTGACCACCGCCGACAGCCGGTCGGCCTCGATGCCCAGCGCCAGCGCGTAGGCGTCTTCGCCGTGCAGCTCGACCAGCCGGCTCGGCCGCCCGTTGCCGGGGAGGACCCCGGCGGGCCGGACCAGCCCGCGCCCGGCGAGGTCGGTGAGCAGCCCGGGTACCGCCGACTTCGCGATCCCGCACCGGGCGGCCAGCTGCGTCCGCGAGAGCGGCCCGGTCCGCAGCGCGCGCAGGACCGCGGCCAGGTTCGCGGTCCGGGGGCTCGCCGGATCGGCTCGCCTCGTCCCGGTGACGGCCACGGTGCCCCCAACTTGTGCTGCGCCCTGAACGGACTTTGTCTCTCAGGCAGCGAAAGTAGGGTGGCGCGCATCACTCGTCAAGGTGAGGTGGGCGCCCTGTGCCCGGTTTTCACCCGGATAGACGTGCGAAACCGGACAGACTTTCGCACTTTCGATGCAAAAGTCTGTCCGGTTCAGACATTACTACGCGAGGTTGCTCGGCGACCGACCGTGAACCCGCGCGCGGGTTCAGCTGCTGAGCGTGAAGGCCCGGTCGGTGGCCGACCAGGCCGCGCCGATCACGCCCGCCGTCTCGCCGAGCTCGGAGAGCACGATCGGCAGGTTGCCCGTCGCCAGCGGCAGCGACCGCCGGTACACCGCGCTGCGCACCTCGGCCAGCAGCTGGTGCCCGAGCTGGGCCACCCCGCCGCCGATCACGACCATCCCCGGGTTGATGAAGCAGACCAGCGACGCGATGACCTGGCCGAGCCGGCGCCCGCCGTCGCGGATGAGGTTGACCGCACCGAAGTCACCTGCCGCCGCCGCGCGGCCGACGTCACGCGCGGTGACCGCCCCGCCGTCGGCGGCCACCTCGGCGAGGTGCGCCGACCGGCCGCTGCGGGCCAGCGCCAGCCCGTCGCGGGCCAGCGCCGCGCCGCCGAAGTAGGCCTCCAGGCAGCCGACCTCGCCGCACGCGCAGGTCGGGCCGAAGTCGTCGAGCCGGATGTGCCCGATGTCGCCCGCCGTGCCCGCGACCCCGCGGTACACCTTGCCGCCGAGCACGATGCCGCAGCCGATCCCGGTGCCGATCTTGACGAACATCAGGTCGTCGGTCGAGCGCGCGACCCCGGCGTGCCGCTCCCCGAGCGCCATCGCGTTGACGTCGTTGTCCACCGCGACCGGGCAGCCCCACAGGCCGCCGAGGTGGTCGCGCACGCTGAACCGGTCCCACCCCGGCATGATCGGCGGCGCGACGGCCATGCCCTCGGCGAAGCTGACCGGCCCCGGCAGCCCGATCCCGGCGGCGACCAGCCGCCCGGGCGCCTCGTCCCGGACCTTCTCGGCGAGCGCGGCGACCCGCCGCAGCACGGGGTGCGGCCCCTGCCGCACGTCGCAGTCCTCGACGGCGTGCGCGAGCACCTCGCAGGAGGCGTCGGTGACCGCCACCCCGACCGACGTCGCGCCGACGTCCACCGCGAGCACCCGGAGGTCACCGGCGAGCCGGACGAGGGTCGACCGCCGCCCACCCCGGCTGGCCGAGGGCCCCGCGGCCTCGACGAGCCCGACCTCCGCGAGCCGCGCCACTTCGGCCCCGACCCGCGCCCGCGGCAGCTCGAGCCGCTCCCCCAGTTCGACCCGTGACATCGGGCCTTCGTCCCGGAGCAGGGTGAGCAGCCGGGTCTGGTGCCGGGTTTCGACCATCGAGTGCTCCGTGCCGGATACCGCGCTCATTCGCCTCAGCCTACTGCGTCGGCCGCCCGGCTTCGCCGCGTCCCGAGTGGACGGACCCCGGTGCGCGAATCTCCGCCCTTCCCGCGGCGGGGCGAAAATGCGCACGCTCCCCTTTCCGTTCGGAAGAAACCCTTTCTTTCCGTGGCCGGCCACGCGCTGTACGCCGAACTCGGCGACGTCCTCGGGCAGGCGCGGTACCGGGCAACGTCGGCATGCCCGAGGAGAGCGCGGGCCGGTGCGTCCATGAGCCGCCGTCGGCTACGGTCGGTAAGCTCGGTCCGGTGAGCGACGCCGAACGGGACCGACTGCTGGCGCCGTCGCGCATCTACGTCGAGCCCGCCGCCGCCGAGCTCCCCCGCGGCCGCCAGGTGCTCGACCGCTTTCCGGACGCGACGCGGGTCGAGGTCGACAGCCACTGGCGGATCCCCGAACTGCACGGCGACGAGACCAACGTCCGGCGCTGGGTGCGGATCAAGCGCGAAGCCCTCGTGCTGGGCACCAAGAAGTCGCTCACCGCCCGCCCCAACGGCCGCTCCGCCGACTTCATCGCCCCCTCCACGTCGAACGGCTGCGCGATGGCGTGCGCCTACTGCTACGTCCCGCGGCGCAAGGGTTATTCGAACCCGATCACGGTCTTCGCGAACATCGAGCAGATCACCGGCTACCTGACCCGCCACATCGGCAGGCAGGGCCCGAAGCCGGAGCCGAACCAGTGCGACCCCGAAGCGTGGGTCTACGACATCGGCGAGAACTCCGACTGCTCGGTCGACGCCTTGATCAGCGACAACGTCAGCGACCTGATCGCGCTGTTCGCCGGGCAGCCGACCGCGAAGGCGTCGTTCGCCACCAAGTACGTCAACCGCGGCCTGCTCGGCCTGTCCCCCCGCGGCCGCACCCGCGTCCGGTTCTCGCTCATGCCCGAGCGGCCGGCGAAGCTGCTGGACCTGCGCACGAGCCCGATCACCGACCGGCTCCAGGCACTGGACGACTTCGTCGAAGCGGGGTACGAGGTCCACGTGAACCTCAGCCCGGTCGTCGTCTACCCGGGCTGGCTCGACGACTGGACCGCCCTGCTGAAGGACCTCGGCGACGCGACGAACGCGGCCACGAAGGCCCAGCTGGCCGCGGAGGTCATCATGCTGACCCACAACCGCGCCCTGCACGAGGTCAACCTCGGCTGGCACCCGAAGGCCGAGCAGGTGCTGTGGCGTCCCGACCTCCAGGAGACCAAGCGCAGCGAAGGCGGCGGCGTCAACGTCCGGTACCGGGCCGGGCAGAAGCGGGCTTTGCTGGACGAGCTGCTGGATCTGATCGCCGTGCACGCCCCCTGTCTGCGGGTGCGCTACGCCTTCTGAACCGCCCTGGTGCTGTCCCGTCTTTGACCTGTGCGGGCGGCGATCGCTGAACTAGCATGCCGATGTGTGACGGACGGGGCGCGCGGGGAAATCGAAGAACTCGAGGCAATCGTCCGATCGGCGGAGCGGACGCTGAGCCGGACGGAACACCCGCCGCCCGACGCGCGGGCGTTCCTGGAAGAGCTCGCTCACCGTTGCCGTGACGGGGAAATCGGCCCGGAACCCGTCGACACCAGCACCGGCCTCTTCCGCACCGAGAACGGGCGATCGCGGTTCGCGCGGCCGGACGTCCGGGACTACCTGGCCGCGCACCACGTGGTCCGCCGCCACCCGCGTGGTCCCCGGCTGGCGGCGCCGGCGACGTGGAAGTACTTCGTCCCCCGGAAGAACTGGCCGTGGCCCGACGCCGGGGTGCAGGCCTTCCTGGCCGCGCTCTGGTGGCAGCCCGCGAAACCCGCGGTCGAACGGCGGCTCGGGAACCTCCTGCACAAACGGCACCGCGAGCCCAACCTCCGGTTCGTCGTCGACCTGCTCCGCCGAAATCTGGTGCCGGGCAGTGATCTTCGCCGGCGGACGATCGACGTCCTGCGCGACGCGGTCCGGGACGACGAGCTGGACGACGACCGGTGGACGGCCTCCCTCGAGCAGCTCCAGCTGATCGACCCGGCCGTGGCCGCGGACGAACTCGACGCGATGATCACCTTCGCCGCGCCGACCGCCAGTTCACTTCGCCGGTACCACGCCGTCGTCGCGCTGATCGACTACGACCGGGCGCGGGGCATGAAGGCGCTGAAGATCCTGGCGCGGAACCCGACCGGCACCGCTCAAAACCGCTTCGACACGGCGATCCTCATCGGCGAACTCGACGAGGCCGCGGGCGTGGTGGCCATGCAGCAGCTGGCGGGCACCGAAGGCATGGGCGATCTGCGCGTGGACGCCGCGATCGTCCTCCACCGCCCCGATCTGCTGAGCGAGCTCGTCACGGGTGGAGGCGACCTGTCCGACGACGCACGTTTGCGAGCGCTCGGCGAACTCCTGCCGGTGGAACCCGGAACCGCGATCACGGCCGCCGAACGGTTCGCGGAGACCGCGGCGGACGAAGAGACTCCACTGCGGATCGCCGAGCTGGTCCGGCCGTTCGACGGCCCGGCGGCGCTGCGGATGGCGACCAGGATCGCCGGGCGGGAAGACAAGCGAGCCGACAGTGAAGTGCGGTACCGCGCGGTTCTCCTGATCGGCGGGATCGACCCGGCGCAGGCCGTTCCCGCGTTGCGCCGGCTGTCCGAAAGCGAGGCCGCGACCTTCCGGGTCCGGCTCCGGGCCGCCACGGGGATCGTGACCGAGCACCGCGGGCCGATCGACGCGGTCGTCGCGCTGGCGAACGCTCCGCGCCTGGCGTGGGCGGACCGGGCCGAGGCCGCCGAGACGCTCGAAGAAACCGATCCCGAGACCAGTGCGCGGTTGCTGGTGACCATCTCGAAGTCGGGGCCGCCCGACGCCGGCCGGCTCACCCTCCTGCGACAGGCCCACCGGATCGACTCACGGCAGGCCGTCGGCGCGATCACGGAGCTGATCAAGGACAAGCACGTCGCCGGGCCGACCCGGGTGCGCGCAGTCGAACTCGTGGCCACGACGCTGGGCACCGCCGTCGTCATCGGGCTGTACGCCGAGATCGTCGCCACCGCCGATGGCGAGAGCGCCAGGGCCGCCGCGAAGAAGGTCATCGCCATGGGCCACCCCGACGGCCCGCGGCTGATGGGGAAGGTGGCCGACCGGACGGACGAGAAGCCCGAGTTCCGGCTCGACGCGGCACGCGAGGCAGGTCCGCACGGGAGGAACGCGTTGCTGAGCCTGGCGCAGAAGGGACGTCCCGACTCCCTGCGGCTCAACGCGGCCAAGGCGCTGTACACGATCGACCGGTCCAGTGGGCGGAAGGCCTTGGAGCAGCTGGTCAAGCGGGCGACGCCGGGCCGGGTCCGGATCGACGCGGCGAAATGCCTCCCCGGACCCGCGGTGGTGGGCGCGCTCGCCACCATCGCCGAGGACCGCCGCGAGCGGGCGCCCGTCCGGCTGGACGCCGCCGAACAGGCCTGGGACATCGATCCCAAACGTGGCCGGCTCCTTGTAGAAGCACTGGCGACCGACCCGTCGATCCCGGCCAACCTCCGGGAACGGGCCCAGAACCACCTCCGGCGGTGACCGGCTTCAGCTGATGAAGCCCGCCGACTTCAGCCAGTCGCGGGCCACCTCCGCCGGCTTCTGGCCGTCCACGCTCACCTTCTTGTTCAGCTCCGTCAACGTCGCCGTGTCCAGCTTCGCCGCGATCGGCGTGAAGACCTGCTCCAGCTGCGGGTACTTCTGCGCCACCCCCGACGCGATCGAGATGGCCGGGTTGTACGTCGGGAAGAAGTGCTTGTCGTCCTCCAGCACGACCAGCTTCTGCCCCGCCACGCGGCCGTCCGTCGAGGCCACCTCGCCGAAGCCGCACGTGTCGCCCTTGCCGACCGTCGGGTAGATCACCGCGTCGTTGAGCAGGTGCTCCTGCGGGGCCGGCAGGTCGAAGCCGTACGTCTTCTCCAGGCCCGGGAAGCCGTCGTCGCGGCTCTTGAACTCCGGGCCGATGCACGTCGAGGCCGCGGCGGGGTCGCGCTTCACCAGTGCCGCGTAGTCCGAGAGCGTCTTGACGCCGGTGCGGGCGATCGCCGCCGGGTTGCCGGCCAGCGCGTAGGTGTCGTTCGCCGGCGAACGCGCCCACCACGTGACCTTGTTCGCGGCGTCGGCCTGCTTGACCGCGTCGTACTGCGCCTGCGCGTCGGCGATCGGCTTGGTCTGCTTGAGGTAGCTGATCCAGGCGGTGCCGGTGTACTCCCAGTACAGGTCGACCGCGCCGCTCGTCAGCGCCTGGCGGACGTTGCTCGAGCCGGTGATGTTCGTCTTGTCCTGCGGGCTCGCCCCCGCCGCCTGCAGCGCGACGACGGCGATCTGGCCCAGCAGCAGCTGTTCGTCGAACTCCTTGGAGCTGACCCGGATCTGCGCGCCGCTCAGCGCGTCGATCTTCTTGATGGACCCCTGGCCCACCTGGGGGCCGGACTCGTCCTTGCCGATCGTGCAGCCGGCGGCCAGCACCACGACGAGTGCGGAAACGGCGGCGAGCGTGCGTCGCATGGGTCCTCCTAGGGTTGCATTCCGCGCGGGTGCAGGACTTCCTCGGCGAGCAGGCCCAGCCAGTCGGCGAAGAGCGCCAGCGCGGCGACGACGATGCCGAAGGTCAGGCTCAGCACCGGGCGGTACAGCCCGATCCCGGCGACGAGGCCGCCGCCGAGACCGCCGCCGTCGATGAACGTCGCCAGCGTCGCGCTCGCGACGGTGAGCACCAGCGCCGTCCGGATCCCGGCGAGGATCACCGGGACCGCCAGCGGGAGTTCGATCCGCCACAGGATCGCCGTCCTCGTCATGCCCATGCCGCGCGCGGCGTCCACGAGCGTCGGGTCGACGCCGTCCAGCCCGACGATCGTGTTGCGCAGCACCGGCAACGTCGCGTAGACAACCAGCGCCGTCACCGCCGTCGTGGTGCCCGTGCCGATCCACAGCGCGAGCAGGACGACGAGCCCGATCGACGGGATCGCCTGGCCGAGGTTGCCCAGGCCCAGCCCGATCGGCCGGGCCCAGCGCGCGCCCGCGCGGGTGAGCAGGATGCCCAGCGGCAGCGCGATGGCGATGGTGCACACCGTCGAGATCAGCGTCAGCCGCAGGTGCGCGCCGAGTTCGGCGAAGATCTCGCCCGGGTTGAGGTAGCGCTGTTCGATCGAGTCGATCGGGTGGGCGCGCACGATCAGGAACAACGCCAGCAGCGCGAGGGCGAGCAGGACCGGGCGCACGAGCAGCCCCAGCCGGCGCCGCCGCCGCTTCTCCGGCGCCGCGGTCTTCTCCGGCGTCTCGACCACCGCGGGAGGCGGCGGTCCGACGGCCGGCTCGAGCGCCGCGACCAGGCGGGCGACGTCGCAGACGCCCCCGTTCCCGGTGACCGAGACCGCGGTGCTGCCGGTGCGGACCATCGTGTCCAGCGCGTCCCGCAGCGTGGCCGTGGCGGGTACCGACGGCAGCCCGTCCGCGGCCGGGCCGAGCGGCACGTCGGCCACCGGGATCAGCGCGAGCCGTTTGAGGTTCCGCTTCGAGCCGACGAAGGTCGACACGTAGTCGTCGGCCGGCGCGGCCAGGATCGCCTGGGGCGTGTCGTACTGCGCGAGCACCGACCGCGGCCGCAGCACCGCGATCCGGTCGCCGAGCTTGAGGGCCTCGTCGAAGTCGTGCGTGACGAACACGATCGTCTTGCGCACCTGCCGCTGCAGGCGCAGGAGCTCGTCCTGCAGCCGGGCGCGGGTGATCGGGTCGGTGGAGCCGAACGGCTCGTCCATCAGCAGCACCGGCGGGTCCGCGGCCATCGCCCGCGCCACGCCGACGCGCTGCTGCTGGCCGCCGGAGAGCTCACGCGGGTAGCGGAGGCCGTGCTCGGCGGTCAGCCCGACGACGTCGAGCAGCTCGCGCACGCGCCCGGCGATGCGCCGCCGGGTCCAGCCGAGCACCCGCGGCACCACGCCGATGTTGGCGTCGACCCGCAGGTGCGGGAACAGCCCGACCTGCTGGATGACGTACCCGGTGTGGCGCCGGTGCTCGTCGAGGTCGAGCGCCGAGACGTCGGTGCCGCCGATCGTGACGGTTCCCGAGGTGGGCTCGACCAGCCGGTTGATCATCCGCATGGTCGTCGTCTTGCCGCAGCCCGACGGGCCGGTGAGCACGACGATCTCGCCCGCCGGGATCCGCATCGAGAGGCCGTCGACCGCGGGCACCGCGCGGCCCGGGTAGAGCTTGCTGACCTCGCGCAGTTCGATCGTCTCGCCGCCGGTGCCGGTCGGCTCCCCCGGCGCCGCTTCGAGGCGGGCGCGCGGGCGCCGCCACGCCGTCAGCTTGCCGACGAGCACGAACGCCAGGTCGAACAGCAGCGCCAGCACCATGATCCCGACCGTCCCGGTCAGCACCTGGTTGAGGGAGTTGACCGAGCCGAACCGGCCGAGGCCGTCGAAGATCTCGTTGCCGAGGCCGGGCCCCTTGACGTAGGCGCCGATGGCCGCGATCCCGATCGTGATCTGCGTCGACACCCGGATGCCGGACAGGATCACCGGCCAGGCCAGCGGCAGCCGCACCCGCCACAGCACCCGCACGCGGCCGAGCCCCATCCCGTGCGCGGCGTCGACGACGGCCGGGTCGACCCCGCGCAGCCCGACGATCGTGTTGCGCGTGATCGGCAGCAGCGCGTAGAGCACCAGCGCGAAGAGGACGTTCGTCAGCCCGAGCCCGAACGGGCCGATCAGGATGCCCAGCAGCGCGATCGAGGGGATGGTCAGGAAGGCGGCGGTGGTCGTGGTCGCGAGGGAGCCGAGCCAGCGCCGCCGGTAGGTCAGCACGCCGAGACCGGTGCCGATCACCACGGCCAGCGCGACCGCGGCGAGGGTGAGGTCCACGTGCAGGATGGCGTCGTTGACGACGTCGATCCAGTTCTCGCGGAGGTACTCCCACCAGCTCAGGGCTGCGCTCCTCGACGTCGCGGGCGGCGGTCCACCGGCCGCGTCCGGAGTGCGGCCGGGCTCCAGCCCAACACGCCGACGGTGCTCCTGTCCACCGCCGGGTACCCCTATCCGTCGCTTCCGCCACGCCGCGGCTCGATCTTCGACGGGGGTACGGCGCTCCAACCAGGTCCGCCCGCGGGTATCGGCCGAAAGGACGAGGTCCGCTGTCCCTTCGGCCGAGGTGACCGGCCGGGGCGCTCCCCTAGCTTGACGACCATGGAGTTCACCGCGAAGCGCGTCGGGGTCGCCGTGGTCGCCGCCGGGGCCGCGGCGGTCGCCATCGGGGCGACCGTGATGGCCGCCGCCGCCGATCCCGTCGCGCCCGAGGTCGTCAGCGCGACGCCGGCCGACGCCGGGCACGAGAACGAGGGCAAGTACACCGCCGGGGACTACGTGCTGAACGTGCACGAACTCGACGACGACGGCCAGGGCACGAGCACCGCCATCGGGCCGCGCACGACGTCCTACTCGAAGACGGTGCACGGCACCGGGTCCTGGACGCCGACCGTCGTCAAGTTCTCGGCCGGCCGGGACGGCGACGGGCCGATCGTGTTCAGCTACCCCGTTCCCGCGCCGGGCCGGACCGTCGACTGCGTCGCGTCCGGCACCGAAGCGGCACCCCAGGTGCGGTGCGAGACCAAGCCCGCCCGGTAGGTCACCCGCGCCGCAGCACCACTTCGTCGATCTTGTCGCCGGCTTCGCCGAGCGCGCGCACCGTCAGCTGCCCCGGCGTGACGTCCACCGCCACCAGCCCGTAGCCGCGGTAGCGGACCCGTGACCACGTCACCTTCGTGTCCGTCGGGGTCGTGCTGCCCTTTTTGTACGACTTCATCGTGGCCGCGGAGTCGTTCTCGTGCCCCAGGTAGCTCTCGGGCGCCTTCCGGTAGAACGCGTCCAGGGCCTGCCCGCCGCCCCCGGCCGTGACGTAGGTGGTGCCGTCGGTCTTCGGGTTCACCACGCCGGTCTTCGTGGTCCCCTTCCCCGCCTTGATGGGGTCGGTGCGCTCGTAGAGCCGGTTGTGCGCGGTGAGCACCAGGTCGACGCCGTGCTTGTCGAACAGCGGCGCCCACTTCTCCTGCGCGCCGCGCTCGGCGCCGTAGCGGTCGCCCGTGCTGTACACGGAGTGGTTGCAATAGACCACGACGAACTCGACGGCCGGGTCCGCGCGGAACTTCCCGAGCTGCGCGTCCAGCCACTTCAGCTGTTTGCCGGCGGTGTAGCCGAGCTTGGCCGGGAAGCGGTAGCAGACATCACCGGCGTCGAGGCTCAGGAACCCGACGTTGTGGTAGCGCCACGAATAGATCCCGGTGGACCCGCTCCACGCGTTGTCCGGCATGGCGAACCGGGCCCGCATGCCCCCGTTTCCGGTGCTGTCGTGAAACTTCTCGTACTCGCGGTGGCCGGGCGTGACCAGCCACGGGATCCCGGACGCCACCGGGTCGTTCTGCGCGAAGAAGGAGTCCCACTTCCGCGCGTCGTACTCGAAGTCCTCCGAGGCGGGCTTGTCCTCGGGCTCGTGCATCGCGTAGCTCAGGCCGCCCAGTGCCAGGTGGAACGCCGGGGCGAGGTCCGCGACCCGGCTGTTCGACGCGATCGCGTTGTAGCCGACCCCCTGTTCGCCCGCCGCGGTGAAGGTGAACGCGCCGGAAGTGCCCGCCGTGCGGAAGCTCGCGACCTCCCCGAGCCGGTCCGCGGCGACGGGGTCGTAGCCCGCGTGCCCGAGCACGTAGTGGTACGTCGTGCCCGGCGCCAGCTCGGTCAGCTTCGCGTGCAGGTAGTACTGCGTGGAGGTGGCCGGCGCGTGCGGCGGGAAGTCGTGCTCCTCCGGCTGCTGCCAGGACAGCTTGCTCTCCAGCGGGCGCACTTCGGCGGCGATCGGCGCCCCCAGCGTCGTCGGCGAAGTGCCGAAGCGGACGTAGGGCCCGGTCACCTTGCCGGGCACCTGCCACGACACGGTGACCTGCGTGGCCGGGTCCGCGCCGAACGCCAGGTGCCTGCCGAACGGGCGCAGCGTGGCCCCGGCGGCCGGGGCGGCGGCCCGGAACAGCGCACGCCGGGAAAGGTTCGTGGTCATCGCGTGTCCTCCGGTCAGCCGCGGCGGATGGTCAGGTCGTCGACGAGGACGTTGTCTTCGGTGAGCGCCCGCACCTTCAGCCGGCCGGGTTTCCCGCCGGCGGCCGGCGTGACGTCGACGTGCACCAGGCTGTAGCCGCGGAAGCGCACCCGCGACCAGGTCACCTTCTTCCGGTGCCCGCCACCGTCTTCGTCGTCCCACCGCATGGTCACCGTCGCGTCGTGGACGTGCCCGAGGTAGGAATCGCCCGCCGCCTCGTCGATCCAGTCGTTGATGCTCTCGCCGCCACCGCCCGCGGTGATGTAGGTGACCCCGTCGGTCTTCGAGTTCACCGTGCCGCCGGGCGCGACCTGCTTGGTGCCCTGGCCCGCCTTGATCGGGTCGGTGCGCTCGTAGAGGTGGTTGTGCCCGTTGAGCACCAGGTCGACCTGGTACTGGTCGAAGAGCGGGGCCCACTTCTGCTGCGCGCCGAGCTCGGCGCCGTTCGCGTCCGAAGTGGAATAGGTGCACTGGTGGCAGTAGACGACGATGAACTCGATCGTCGGGTCGTCGCGGAACTTCGCGAGCCGGCTCTTCAGCCAGGCCGTCTGCCTGCCCTCGGTGTAGTCCAGGTTGGACTAGCTGTTGTAGCAGATGTCGTTGCCGTCCAGGCTGATCAGGCCGACGTTCTGGTAGCGCCAGGAGTAGATGCACGTCGAGCCGTCCCACGCGTTGTCCGGCATGGCGAACCGGGCGCGCATGCCGCCGTAGCCGTGGTCGTCGTACCAGCCCTCCATCTCGTGGTTGCCGATGGCGACCATCCACGGGATCCCGGCCGCGACGGGTTCGTTCTGCGCGAAGAACGAGTCCCACTTTCGGGCGTCGTACTCGTCTTCGTCCGGGTGCCCGCCTTCGCCGTTGAGCGCGTAGCTCATGTCCCCCATGGCGAGGTGGAACCGCGGGCCCAGGTCGGCGATGAGGCTGTTGGTGGCCAACGCGTTGTAGCCGACGCCCTGGTCGCCGAACGCCGTGAAGGAGAAGCCCTCGGTGCGGCCCGCCGCCGGCGCGGTGCGGAAGGTGCCGACCTCGCCGGCCCGGCCGCTGGTCGCCGGGTCGTAGCCCTGGTGGCCGAGCACGTAGTAGTACGTCGTGTTCGGCACCAGGTTGTCGAGCTTGATGTGCTGGTAGTACTGCGTGATCGCGGACGGGCTGTGCGGCGAGAAGGTGTGCGTCGCGGTCTGCCACGACAAGTCGCTCTTCAGCGCGCGCACCTCGGCGGGCACGGTCGCGCCGTAATCCCCTTCGGCCGTGCCGATCCGGAGGTAGGGCGCGCTCACCTGGGCCGGCGTCTGCCACGAGACGACGACTTGCCGCGAGGCGTCGGCACCGTAGGCGAGGTGCCGTCCGAAGGGCCGCAGCGTCGAGCCCGGCACGGTTTCCGCGCGCAGCAGCACGGCCGGTCCCGGCCGGGGCGCCGGGGCGGCCTCGGCGGTTCCCGGCAGCAGGAGGCGCCCCGCGGCCAGCGCGGCACCGCCGGCCGCGGCACCGCGGAACACACTGCGCCGCGTGTGCTTCCGGACGTTGTGGTCGTACCACTCGGCGAGCCGCAGTTCCATGCCCTCAAGTTAAGAAACTTTCCTAACTACGTCAAGAGCACGACCGGACACCGACGGTTGCCCCTAGTCGATCAAGTCGGTACAGTCCGGTCCGTCAAGAGGTTTCCTTGGCAACGCCGCGTTGTTTCGCCCGAGCCCCCATGGCCTTAGGAGCACACGTGCGCACATTCCGCCGGTTCACGGCACCCGCAATCCTCCTCGCGGCGGTCCTCGCCGCCCCGGCCGGCACCGCCCACGCCGCCACCGCGAAGTGGCCGGGTGACCCGGCCGTCGCGGTCGCCGACGCCGCCGGCGTCTTCGGCGAAAACCTCAGCGGGCTCTCGTTCGCGGGCGCCGACGTGCTGTGGGCGGTCAAGAACGGCCCGGGCACGCTGTACCGGCTCGTCCGCACCGGCACCACCTGGGGCCCGGACCCCGCGAACGGCTGGTCGTCCGGGAAAGCCCTGCACTACCGCGGCGGCAGCGGCGACCCGGACGCCGAGGGCGTGGTGGCCACCCCCGACGGCGTCTTCGCCGCGACCGAGCGCGACAACGACGGCGACGGCAGCCTGCTCAAGGTGCTGCGGTACGACACGACGTCCTCGGCGAAGTCCCTGAACGCGACCGCCGAGTGGGACCTCACCGACGACCTGCCCGCCGTCGACGACAACGGCGGCTTCGAGGGCATCACCTGGATCCCGGACTCCTTCCTGACCGCGGGCGGCTTCCGCGACGACCACACGAAAGCCGCCTACAACCCCGCGACCTACGCCGGCCACGGCACCGGCCTCTACTTCGTCGGGCTCGAGGACGAAGGCAAGATCTACGCCTACGCGCTCGACCAGGCCGGCGGCGGGTTCACCAAGGTGGCGACCATCGCGTCCGGGTTCCCGAAGGTGATGGAGCTGGAGTTCGAGCCGGCGACCGGCAGCCTCTGGTCGGTCTGCGACGACACCTGCTCCGGCAAGACAGCGACGTTGAAGCTGGTCAACGGCAAGTTCACCGTCTCGGCCACCTACGCGCGGCCGTCGAAGATGCCGAACTACAACAACGAGGGCTTCGCGATCGCCCCTGGCTCGACGTGCGCGTCCGGCCGCAAGGCGGTGGTGTGGGCCGACGACGGCAACGACGGCGACCACGCCCTGCGGACCGGCACGCTCCCCTGCGCCTAGCCGAGTAATGCGCGCTTGCGGTTGCGGTAGGACGGACGAATCAGCCGGATCCCGCGCTTGGTGGGGTTCGTGGTCGCAGATCGCCATGAGCACCTGCCGCTCGTCGACCTCCGGGTCGGCCGGCGCCCAGGCGATCGGCAGTCCGGCCGGGGTGCAGACCAGGTGCAGCCGCAGTCCCCAGAACCAGCGCGAGTGTGAGCCGCAGAAGCCGTACTTGGCCCAGCCGGCCAGCTCCGAACGCTTGACCGTGGGCCGGGACCGGCCGTACTCCACCGGGGTCCACAGGTCGGTATCGGCCGCCAGCCAGCGCATGACGAGCTTGATCAGTGGCAGTGCGGCACGCAGGCGGCGGTTGTAGCCGGATTGGCCGGCGGGCAGGAACCGTAGCCGGCGGGCCTCCCTTCGTCCACCGCCGGTCACCACCCAGACTTACGCATTACTCGTGGCGGGCCGTGTAGCCGACTTCGATACAGACCCTGGTCCGCGGCGCAGAAGGTGTCGTGACCCGCGCGGCGGCCCGTGACCAGGTAATCGGTCACCGAATCGTTGCCGCACTTGTTCGTCGCGAAGACGTACACGCCGTGCCCGCCCTGGTCGACGGTCACCAGCCGGGCGCGGTCGCCGAACGCGGACCGCAGCCGCAGCGCGCCGGGCAGCGGCGTCGCCGGGTCGCGGAGGTTCTGCACCATGAGGACGTCCGACGGGCCCCGGTCGCCGATCCGCACCCGCGGCTCGCTCGGGGCCGGCCAGAACGCGCACGGCCGGATGTTGGCCGCGAACGCGCCGTACATCGGGTAGCGGATCCCGTCGACGGCGACGGTGCGCTGGTAAGTGCGAACCGAACCCGGCCACTTCGAGTCACCGCAGACGACGCCGAGGTAGCCCGCGGCGAAGTTGTCGGTCGTCTCGGCGGCCGCGGCGGCCGGTTTCGCCGGCTGGTTCGTGTCGAGGTCGTGCCAGAGCTCGGCCAGGCCGGGCAGGAGGGCTTCCGAACGCAGGTAGAACGCCGTCACCGTGCGGAACGTGGTGCCGTCGATCCCCTGCACCGGCGACTCGTCCAGGCGCCCGGCGAGCTCGAAGAACTTCGCGGTCACCGCTGCGGGCGTCGCGCCGAGGCCGTACTTCGCCGGCTCGGCCGCGGCGACCTTCGCGAAGTCGGGGAACCGCGTCTGGAAGCCGAGGGCCTGGCTGCGCAGCGCGTCGACGTCGTAGCCGTCGGGACCGAGGCTGCTGTCGAGCACGATCCGGTCGCCGCGGTCCGGGAACAGCGTCGCGTACACCGCGCCGAGGTAGGTGCCGTACGAAGCGCCGTAGTAGGAGATCTTCGGCTCCCCCAGCGCGGCCCGGATCCGGTCCACATCCCGCGCGGTGTTCGCCGTGGTGATGTGCGGCAGGAGGCCGCCGGTCGCGGAACCGGCGCACTGCCGGGCCACGGTTTCGGCGGTCCCGGCCGCCGTGACGACGTCGGCGGCGGTGCGCGGGGTGGGCGGGTTCAGCGCGGTCCCCCGCTGCTCGGGTGTGAGGTCGCAGGTCAGCGGGGTGCTGTGGCCGATGCCGCGCGGGTCGAAGCCGATCAGGTCGTAGCTGTCGCGCACCGCCTGCGGCAGCCCGCCCTTGACGAGCGTGGCCGCGAAGTCCAAGCCGGTCAGCCCGGGTCCGCCCTGGTTGAGCAGCAGGACGCCGCGGCGTTTCGCCGGGTCGGCGCTCGCCAGCTTCGAGACGGCGACGCTGATCGTGGGCCCGTCCGGGTGGCGGTAGTCCAGCGGCACGTCGAGCGTCGAGCACCGCAGCCCGGGTGCGGTCACATCGGCCGGGCACACGCCCCACGTCAAAGCGGCTCTCGGAGCAGCGACGGCCGGCGCTCCCGCCGTCACGGCCACCGCGACCAGCGCCGCCGGTAAGAACTTTCGCATCGGAACTCCTCGTCGCATCGGCACAAGATCACGACACCACGCCCCGCCGAGCCCACCCCGTGCCATTTGTCATGGGCGATTTCTCCCGGATCGGTAAGGTGACCGGGATGGGTGGACGTGATCAAGACCGGTTCCCGGCGCGCCGGTGGCCGGACTGGAGTTTCCGGCGGACCCGCCGCCAGCGGGTCACCACGATCGCGGTCAACGCCGCCGCCGTCCTCGGCCTGACCGCCCAGGTCGCCGAAATCGACCACGAGAACCCCGGCGGGGTGCGCAGCGGCATCGCGTTCGCCGCGCTCGGCTGCTACGCCGCCGGCTACCTGTACGTCTTGTGGTCCGGACCTTCGGCGTCGCGCCGGCGGCGGGGCACGCTCGTGGCCGCGGTGTTCGCGCTCGGCGCCGTCCCGGCCGTCGTCCTGGGCTCACCCGACTACCTGACCGAGCTGACCTACGCCGTGGCGCTCGGGTTGATGCTGCTGCCGCTGCGCTGGTCGCTGCCGCTCGGCTTCGCGACGGTGGCCGGGCAGATCACGTGGATGGCGCTGGGGACCGGGCACGTGACCTGGTCGCGGCCGATCACCCTCGCCGGGGTCACGATCGCGCTGGGCACGGTGTTCGCGCTGATCTTCACCATCGGGCACCTGCAGGCCGCGCGCGAACAGGTCCGGAACCTGGCCGTGACGCGGGAACGCGAGCGCGTCGCCCGCGACCTGCACGACATCCTGGGGCACAACCTGTCGACGATGAGCCTGAAGCTGGGGCTGGCCCGGCGGATCCTGGAGTCGCCGGGCAGTCCCGAGCCCGCACTCGCCGAGATCCGCGACCTCGAAAACCTGTGCCACCAATCGCTTTCCGACGTGCGGGCCACCGTTTCGGGCTACCGCGAAGTCACGCTGGACACCGAACTCGCCGGCGCGCGGGCGGCCCTGCGTGCGGCGGGTGTGCGGGCCGAGCTGCCGGGCACCGCCGCCGACGTCGACCCGGCGCTGCGGGGCGTGTTCGGGTACGTCGTGCGCGAAGCCGTCACCAACGTGCTGCGCCACTCGGACGCGACGAGGTGCCAGGTCCGGCTCGGGCCGGGGTGGGTGGAGGTCACCGACGACGGGACCGCCACCGCCGACGCGGCACCGGGGCACGGCCTGACCGGGCTCACCGAGCGCCTGACCGCGGTGTCGGGCGCGCTCGAACACGGCCGCGGCCCCCGCGGCGGCTTCCGGGTGTACGCCGAGGTGCCGGCGTGATCCGGGTCCTGCTGGCCGACGACCAGGCGCTGGTGCGCGGCGCGCTGGCGGCGATGCTGCGGATGGAGTCCGACCTCGACGTGGTCGCGGAAGTCGGTTCGGGCACCGAGGTGCTGGCGGTGGCGCGGCGCACGGCACCGGACATCGCGCTGCTCGACGTCCAGATGCCCGGGCGCGACGGCATCGAGGTGACCGGGCAGCTGCGGCGCGCGCTCCCGGCGTGCCGGGTGGTGATCTGCACGACGTTCGGCCGTCCCGGCTACCTCTCCCGCGCGATGACCGCGGGCGCGGCCGGCTTCGTCGTCAAGGATTCGCGGCCGGAGCAGCTGATCAACGCGATCCGGCGCGTCCACGCGGGGCTGCGTTTCGTCGACCCGGCACTGGCCGCCGAGTCCCTCGCCGCGGGCGCCAGCCCCCTGACCGACCGCGAAGCCGACGTCCTCCGAGCCGCGGCGGGCGGCGGCACGGTGGCGGAGATCGCGACGGCGCTGGGCCTGTCCCACGGCACGGTCCGCAACCACCTCTCCGCGGCAATCGGCAAGACGGAGACACGCACCCGCGTCGAAGCGGCGCGCATCGCGGAAACCAACGGCTGGTTGTAATCCCTGGACCGTTCGGCGCAATTCTCGGTCTCCCGGAACCGGGACCTCCCGCGGGGCGTCAGTATGGGGGCTTTCAACGGGGGGTGTGCTGATGCCGGAGGGGAATCCGCTGGTCGCGGAGTCGAAGCAGGACCCGGACGGCCCCGGCGCGTTCACCGCCGGCAACGGCGACTACGGCTGGGCCGGCGGCATCGGCATCGC